>NZ_SGPI01000029.1:0-264646 GCF_004208845.1 Pseudoalteromonas sp. CO348
GGAAATATTTCACCAGTTCAATATGAAATGAAATTATTAAAAACTGCCTAAAACAGTCTCCAAATTTAGTTGACCGTTACAATAAATTTTTTCTATTTCTTTATGGTGAGTACACTGGTGAGTAAGAGGGGTTTGAAACGGGTAATAAACACCTTACAGGACTTGATATAGATGGATTTGTGAAATTTAAAGCGATAAACAGATCCAAAATATTGAATAACACGCCGATATTCTATCAGCTTTGAAAAACCGCCTCTCGGCGGTTTTTTATTGGGTTCATTTTATGAAATATATTAACCTTCATAATTTCGCTAAACTTCAACTGTTATTAGAACAAAAAAGCAATCACATGATTAACCTTTTCTGTACACAAAAACTCATTGCAAAGCTCCCTGTCAATGAAGGAGTTATATCCGCTTGTTCCGATGCAAAGCTGACTGATTTAAGCACGCCAAACACTCACCCTTTGTCAGATTGGCATGCTAATTTGCTCACAATACAACGCAGAAACTGTGTGCTCCTGATGCATAATCAAACCCGCTTTCCGGTATTTATTATTGGTCTCACCAAACCAGATTTTGCAAAGTTAGATTTTCTATTTGCTGATAGCTTTATGAATACCTTGCTAAAAGTAGGTGCAACTAACCAGCAATTACAAAAAGCAGCTTCATTACTCGGCCCGCTAACAATCGCCAAAGCCAATAACCGTAGTGTGCAAGGGACGATGAATCAAATGAAAGGCGATATAGAATATCAACTTTGGTTCGACCAAATTAACATCATGGATTGTTCACCTTATAGAACTGCCGCCTGGTTAGCTGAACGCCCTTGCATGGTTAAAGGACAAAAAGACTGTATTTGGCCAATTAAGGAAATGCTCGCTTTATTAAGCTAACGCTCCAATATCAACCTGCTAAGCCATTGCTAACTTAGCCGCCTGTTTCCACATAAATGTCGGCATGCTATTTCGCAACTGCCAAGTGATGTTCATGGGCTGCCTACCAATGTGCGATACATAGTCAACTTCGCCAAAATTAACAAATCCTATGGTTTTGCCAAATTCGTCTTTTGCTTGCTCTCTAACAAACAGAAAAAGTCGCTTACCCTTTGCTTTGTGAGTGACATAGTCTAGACCTCTACCATAATCAGGCCTTGCTGAGTTTTGGCTTTGCCAATGGAAAAGCTGTTCATTTATCGCGTAGTCGTGATACATAGTAGTGGGCGAAAACTGCTTTTCGTTTTTATTCAACGTAACGAATAGCAGCTCAATATTTTGCTCTCGAATGCTAAAAACACCTTCTCGAGAATTCGGCTGCTTTTCAAAAGTAGACACACCAAAACCAACCAATATTTGCTCTCTGGCATAACGAGCATGAAGCTTTATCGGGTGATTGCCCATCATAGGCATGGTTTCTTGATTATGGTGTATACGGTCAATTAACAAAGAGGTTAGACTCGCTAATTCCGATTTTAACCACTGATGCTCAAGTCGGTTTAAACTGTCGTTTATATCTTGGAAGCCTAGCTTTTCTCCTGATTGTTGCCAGAAATCATAATGCAACATGAGTTGGTGTAAATCTGAAGTTATCGCTCCATTAGTAGCGAATTCTTTTAATTTGCTTAGATAGTCATGATCATCACACACTAGCAACCTTGTCTTTACCATCCGGGCAAAGTTACGAACAAGCTCAAGATCTACATCGTTTAACAAACCAGCATCTAAACAAAGCTCAGTCCAGCATAGTCTTTTATACAAAGCTTCTACTTCAACTTGTGGGTATACCTTTATGAAATTTGCCAAGTTCATTTCTAAGGTTGAGTCTCGAGAAAACGAACCAGCTAAACCAATTAACCTCTGTCTAGTCAAGGTCGCCTGCTTAATGTTACGCAGCACCATGTCTTGCGTTTGTTTCGAGAGCTCAATGCGACAACCTAAAGGCGCATGAGGAAAGCCATTTTTAATTTCATCACTTATTGCCCCATCGGTTTTGCCAACCAAAGCTCTAAACTTATGAGCAAAGTCATATTCAGCATTGGCATTACCGACAAAGTCTAAAATAGTGCACACCTCTTTGCCGTCGGCTAAGCGCAAGCCTCGCCCCAATTGCTGCAAGAATATCGTTAAGCTTTCTGTAGGTCGTAAAAATAGTAAAGTGTCGACTTCAGGAATATCGACTCCTTCGTTAAAGATATCCACCACAAATAAAACGTTAATATTGCCTGAACGAAGCGCTTGTTGCTTTTGAGTTCTATCTTGGCTGTTATCACTGGTCAAATAATCGCAAGATATACCTTTAAGCAGGAACTGCTTACACATAAATTCTGCATGCTCCTTGCTGACACAGAATGCCAATGCCTTCATGCAAGACATAGACGTTATAAGCTCGTTTAATGTTTGATAAATCTTCTCAACTCGTTGCTGGTTATGCGTATACAAATTGGTTAATGCAGCTATGTCGTACCGCCCTCGACTCCAACTGACACTTCTGAGATCGGTATCATCATCAACGCAAAAATATTGGAACGGACATAAATGGCGACGGTTAATCGCCTCTGGTAAGCGGATTTCAGCTGCAATCACGCCACAAAAGTCATCAAGAATATTTGCACCGTCATGACGCTCCGGCGTTGCTGTTAATCCTAGCAAAATACTCGGCGTAAACTTATTTAAAATACTGCGATAAGAGCTGGCAGCAACGTGATGCACTTCATCAATGACAATATAATCAAAGTAGTCACTAGAAAGGGATAAGTTGTTAAGTTGGTTATTTAACATTTGCACCGATGCAAACAATTGTTCATAGCGCTCAGGCGTGTAGTTACTCACCCAAAGCTCGCCAAAGGTCGAGTTTTTTAAAACACCTCGATAAGCCTGACGCGCCTGTTTAAGAATTTCTTCTCGATGGGCAATAAATAAAAAATTAGCATCGGGTTTGTGTTTGAGAAACTTTGCAAAATCAAAGGCCGAAATTAACGTTTTACCAGTGCCTGTTGCCGCCACAACTAGATTTTTAAAGCGCTTGTGTAAAGCTCGCTCAACCTCTAATTGCTCTAAGATTTCTTGCTGATGTGTAAATGGCTTAATTTCAAAGTAATGGTTTGGCTCTTGAACGCCGCCCATTTTGGCATTTTTGAGCGCTATATTGAGCTTTTCTCGTGCCTTAACTTGACCATCAAACACTTCAAATTCCCTCGAATTCCAGTAGCTTTCAAATGTATTAATTGAACGCTCAATAATGTGCGGAATTTCTTGTGACGTGATCTTTAAATTCCACTCAAGGCCACTGGTTAAAGCGGAGTGCGATAAATTAGACGAACCAATGTAACCAGTATGAAAGCCTGTATCTCGAAGAAACAAATAGCTCTTTGCATGTAGTCGCTCACGCTGAGTATTGTAGCTGAGTTTAACCTCTGTATTGGGCAGTGAAGCCAAAAACTCAACCGCTTTAGCATCGGTTGCGCCCATGTAAGAAGTGGTGATAACTTTGAGCTGCTTACCGCTGCGGGTAAATTCCTCTAGCTCATTTTTGAAAATCCTGATCCCCGCCCATTTTATAAATGAGACCAGCCAATAAATTTTGTCTGACGATCTTATTTCACGCTTTAACTCACTCTCGAGAGATAAACCTGCATTGCTGCCACAAAATAATTCGCTTTGTGTTAAGCCCGTTAGCGGAAATATATCTTCAACATACTTCTTTAAATCGGCGGCAACAGGATTTTCAATTTCGTATAAAGCCGTAAGTATTTTTCCTTGTCCTGCTAGTAAGTTTTCATCGAAGAATTCATCTTCTCGGACCCTATCTTTAAGCCATAATATCAATTGATTTGATAACTCAATTTGACGCTGTAATTGGTCGTCTCCGGCAGGCAAGCAATTAACCGCATACTCAATGATCCTGCTTAGAAACCGAGATAGCCATATTGCAGCTTCGGCTTGTTCAAGCTCACGCTCCCCAATGTAGAATTGCTCTTTATTGAGGCGACCCGTGATCAAGTTAGTGATCATTTGCTCATAAATGCCAGTTTGATTCATAAGTACTGCTATTCCTTTAATTATGAAAGATAAATTTACACGCTCTCGCATTTAGTTAAAAGCGTGGTGTGGTTTTTTAAGTGCTTTTTAGCCATTAACACCTCTACCACCTGCACGTTTAAAGCCAACCCAATTAAGCGGTCGTAGTCATGCATTAAGCTAAGAGCTAGCTCTCCAACCTGGCTCTTAATATTTATAAACAAGCTTAAAATTACTTCTAAGGGTGATAGCGTTACCACGGCTAAAATTACGACTACGCCGCACGCCAATCCGAATGTATCGCGGAAATTTTCTACCGGTATCTCTGCCAATAAGTAAAGAACATAAATGGACTGCGGCCAAAACCAGTTTTGGCCTTTACCTCAGGCAAGTGCAAAATCCGCTGCTGACGCGCTGGATATACTGAGTTTGTGGGTGATTGTGTGGTTGAGTTCATCGTTTCTATTTTTTCAAAATAAGCCTCACTGATCTGTTAAGTTCAGTTAGGAGTTTGCCAGTACTAAACGGACGCAGTAGGCAGATAAATGCCCAGATCGTGCAGCTTTCTGAGGGTGCAGGTAGCGAGCTGCCCCAGAATTTACATAAAGCCCCTGGTGATAAATACCCTGTGGGCAGGGCTAGTATATTGCTAAGTAGCGTGAATTAAGGCGTTGCCTATACTGCCCCAAAAGCCCAAGGGATAAGAGGTGTGTGACAACACATGGAGTGTGAGGCAAAGATTAAAAATGAAACTATAACTTCTCTATATGCTAAAAAATGAAAATATAGTTTCACTGACTCATTAAACGTTAAACGCTGATTGTTTCATGGCTTGCTCCGCTCGGCTGATCCCTAGCCGCTTAGCAACGGTGTGCCATTGCTTAACCGCCATTAATACTTCATCGTAAATTTGTGTGGCTTGGGTTTGCGAAAGTCGGAAGAAGTCTTTTACGTCAAAGGCTAATTGGTAGTCTAAAGTGTTGTCTGCATCGGTAATATTTAGATGCAGGCCATGCTTACCCACTATCGGGTTTAAATCATAAGCTGGTGATAACTTCCAGCCATTTTTTGTTAATAAAAACCCATGGTTACGCAGGTGATCATCCGTGTTAGACACCGCAATATTAAACACGATTCGACGCCATAACTGAGCTAAATCGGCTGTTGTTTGTGCACCACAATTGGAAATAAATTCAGCAATCTCTAGGTAGCTGGCACCTTGAGATTGTTCACCATCATAGTATTGAAGCTGTGTCATGGCCGATGAAAAATGCAGCCGCCTTTCACCGTCGCGGTCAAACCGTTTGGTTAAAAAGGTATGGTGCTGTGACGAAAATTGCCTGATCTCACTTGGATACATGTCAATACCTGCCGCCAGAGCCAATTCATAACAGACCATCTCCCACGCGCCCACATCATGGGTATCATTTAAATTGGGAAACTTGGCAATCCACAAGTGGCCTTGTTCATCTGTGACACAAGCCTTGGGCCTTGCACCACCTAATGATGAGCCTGGAGAAATCAGCCTCTTCAACCAGCGGTAATACTCGTCACTGTCGATGTTATCGTCTTTTTCAATCTGCATTGCGGCGTGCTCTAGCTCTCGCAAAGAAGCCATTGGTGGCGCAGCAAACTCAGAGTTGTCGTCCAAAAAAGCATCTGAGCCTACTCGCTTAAATCGAATCCCGCCCATCCGATAAGAGTCATGTACGCCCAGTAGGTAATCCAATTCGTTTAATCGACTTGTTGCTCGAATGCCTTTGCGCGCCTCAATGGCCGCACGCCGCTGCATTAAAATACGCCCCCATCTATCAGGCGATGAATCAAGAAATGCGCGAAAGTTTTTATCGGCTTCATCGTTATAGAGTTCACCGGAGTGAAGCGTTAGGATTGGATCAATTTGCAAGCGATAGGC
Source organism: Pseudoalteromonas sp. CO348 (assembly GCF_004208845.1). NCBI lineage: Bacteria > Pseudomonadati > Pseudomonadota > Gammaproteobacteria > Alteromonadales > Pseudoalteromonadaceae > Pseudoalteromonas > Pseudoalteromonas sp. CO348. The sequence goes on from NZ_SGPI01000029.1 coordinate 5,931, forward strand.
TGAGGTTAAAAATGCTTTATCGTAGGCAAAACTAAATACGCCCCCTCGGCTTGAATCGCTGTAAGCAAGCAGCCCAATTAGCAAAGGCGCTTCAATTGGCTGCCAGTCGGCATAGACTTCGACGATTTCACGGCTCATTTTGAACCTTCCAGCAATTTTATGTTTTGCAGCTTGATACCCACTTCATCATGAGCGGCCATTTCTGCAAAGTTGCTTTCCATGCCAAGAACGGCCATCACTTTTAAGTAAGTGCCTATGGCAACGCCCGGATCACCGGCGAAGACTTTATTCACGGTTTTATGATCAAAACCAGTACGTTCACACAGTAGCTTTTTTGTAAAACCACGTCGTTTCATCGCCAACAGCAAGTCTTCACCAAAATGCGTCAGGATTTTGCGCTGCTTTGGAAACAGTACATTGTGTAAGTCACGCTTAGCCATATCACAAACCAAAGGGACTATATTCCCATTATTCAATCGTTAATGGGAATATAGTCCAACTTTGAATCCCAAGCAACTCCAACAACTTACACATGGGACTATATTCCCACTTTACTCAATATAATTGGATTTATATCCTACTTTTAGGTTTAGTTTGCGCGTTGGCCAAGGCGATGATGTGAATCCCTGAATGCCAAAGGCCATCAAATTACACTTTTACGCGCATAAAAATGTAAAATATCACACTTTTCTGCGCGTAAAAGTGTAGACTGAGTTATACTACAGGCAGTTAACAGTCTTAATTGGCGGGAAATGACAATGCAGCGCAACTTACTCAACGCCCTAATAGCATGGAAAAGTCAATCTGTACGCAAGCCATTATTAATCGATGGCGCAAGACAAACAGGTAAAACCTATCTGCTGCAAGAGTTGTTTGGTAACACCTTTGCCAACATCCTTCGTATCGACTTTCTTGAAAATCCCGCCTACAAAGAAGCGTTCGATGGCTCACTCTCACCTGACGAGCTAATAATGAACATTGAACTTTTGACCAATCAGGTGTTCAACCCAGAAACCGATCTGCTGATATTAGATGAAATTGGCGAATGTGAGCGTGCCGTTACCTCACTTAAGTACTTTGCCGAGAAAACCCCCTCCTATTTTGTCGCTGCCAGCGGTTCAAATATTGGTTTGCTCAACACCTTCCCTGTGGGCAAGGTAGAACAATACAATTTACGACCACTGACCTTCCAAGAATTTATTTACGCATCCAACGAGCAAGCACTGATCAAAGCATTTGATAGTCAAGCAAGCACACCGGCGGTGCACACTAAATTGATGGATAAACTAACCGACTATTTTTTTACCGGTGGTATGCCGGAAGCCGTTTCTGCTTGGTATCAGTTTAAGGATTCAAGCATTCTAGAGCGTGTTGAAAAAGTCACAAAAATTCATGCCGATTTAGTTGAAGGTCATCGCCGCGATTTCGGTAAGTACGCGGGCAAGGTCGATGCCACACTGATTGAATCGGTGTTTAATAGCATTCCAGCCCAGCTATCACTTGTCAGCGATGAGTCAGTTAAACGCTTTAAATTTAAGCATGTGCATGAGCGTAAATCTCGTTATAGCGATTTTGAAACCGCGATCCATTGGCTTAACTGCTGCCGCTTAGCTTTGCCAAACTACCCTATTGAAGGATTACCGAAAACTCCGTTGGCGGCCTATAAAAAAGACAATATGGTTAAACTATTTCTGTTTGATGTGGGCCTACTCAATCATATGCTGGGCAGCAGTTATAAAGAGATTAAGCAACAAAACTATGAATACAAAGGCTATGTGGCTGAAAACTTTGTGCTACAAGAGCTCACAGCTATTGGCGTTGACCCAAGCTATTCATGGAATGACGCCCGCGCCGAAATCGAATTTATTTTGGCGACCGATGAAGGCGATATCATCCCTGTGGAAGTCAAAAGTGGTAAACGTACAAGAGCAAAATCGTTGGCATCCTACGTTGAAAAATGTACTCCAAATAAAACCTTTAAGTTAACGGGTACACAAGGCTCTTCAGCGTTAGAACAAACCAATATCGTGATGCCTTTGTATTTCACGCAGTATTTACCAGAGAGATGGTAAAGGCGCGTTGCCTAGCCCCGAAGGTCTACACAAAGTTACCTTAGGGATAACAATTTGTAGACCTGATGCTTACCATTCGACACCCAGTCTTATCTCTTTTGGATACCATAGCATCCATATTGAGCTTATTTCTATTAAAATGGACACCATAATGTCCATTTCAGGCTAAGTGAGCTTTCTGCTGACTCATTACTATCGTGTAAAACCAGTGAAAAAATGGCAAAGCTATGTTGACGGAAATCATGCTCGATAAAGCCCTTCAAAGCTTCTATTTTTAAGTCCTAACAGCAGCATAAAAACGGCACTGTTTTTCCATTGCTAACCACTAAGATTTAGTAAAAGCCATAGACAAGTGGTGGGCAGTTTGGTGGGCAAACAGGCATTTTTGAACGGTTTCTTTTCGGTAAACTTTTGAATTTTTAAATGTTTAGATTGCCACTTAAAGAGCAAATTCAAAAAAATATATTGAATAAAGCTCACTAGCTTCAACAAAATTGCCACCTGAGGGTGGCACTTGTCTTTTACTCTTCTTTATTTTCGAGTGCTTCTTCTCGGCGCAGATAAGCGCCGGCTTCATCACTACTTGCGCGCAGTTGATGGTTTTTATCCACCGCTCTCGTTTGCTGATTGAGTTGGTATACTTGTGAGGCGTTACCTAAATCACGTTCGCTGGTAATCGCGGCGATGGATTCTCGGTCTTTTAAGAAGCTAATCACATCTTTACGGATGTCGCTTAGCTGTGCATCGTCTTTATGCATTTCTAATATATGCCTTGGGTGCTCTAGGTTTTTCATGCCCGTGGCAGCGAAGGTCGTTGATACAATTCTCGACACCACTACCCAAGGGGTAATACTGCTGCGTACTAGCGTATTTTCAGAGCGTGTGGAATCGTGAATACCAGTACCTGTTGATATTTTTGACTCAGTAAATGTCCCTTCACACTTAAAATAAACCAGCAGAGATTCAAACTGCATCTCGGCATAGAATACGTGTGCAGCATTGTTTAGCATTGACGCAAACGATTTAATCAATAAGCCACTTAGCAGTAAATGTACGGCTACCATCACAACAGCGCTGAATGACGCAATGTTCTCTTCGCTGAAAGCACTAGAAAAATTACTGATATTGGCGCTCGTTATATAGTGGTAAATATCTACTATGGCATAAGCAAAAAAGACGCTTAATCCAAGGGTCACTAGCAGCAGTAAGTTACCACCTAGCAAAGATAAAAACCTAAAGCGTTCGAATGATTTACCTAAATCTAGGGGTAGGACTTTAGGTTGTACTTCTTGGATCATTTCACCTTTAAAGCCACCTTTACCATCAACTTGTTCTTGCAAGCTGGGATCTAGCTCACGATAAACCCGGTTTGGTACTTCTTTATAGCGGCGATTAGCCATCACCAAGTTGTCGAGGTTAATAAATATCTCGTTTGGATGTACTGATTCTTGCCAGTTTTCTCTTAACTCAGACACTTCAACCACTGGGTTTACTTTGTCTAACCGCGCTTTAAGCATAACAGCAATAATCGCGCTACAGCCAAGTGCAAGCACGATAACGCCCGTGAGATAAGCCCAAGTATGAAGACTAGGCAAAGGCGCAAAAAAGAGCTCAATATCGGCTTTACTTAACTTTCCTTCATCCATGATGTAAGACAAAGTTAAACCAATCAGGATTGGTAACACAAAAGAGAGCGAAATCACTTTAGTGAGGGTCGCACTCCCCAAAGATTCAATGGCATGTTCCGCTTTGCGTGAAATCGGTTTAGCCGCGCTATACCAACATGACAAAATATATATCATCAGTAAGGTGCTATAGATTGGGAAAGTCAGCTCCCCAGCATCACCGGCAAAGCCAGAAAGCGATACAAACGCCACCACACCATAAAGCACAAGTGCAGTTAATGTACTCACCCATGCACCAAATAAGCGTTGGCTCATATTTCTGATAGGATAAGGAAGAAAGAGTAATTTAGGTGCAATGCTGTGAAGTAAACGCGATAAGAACCCTTTCGGCTCTACAAACGTGCTGTTTTTTCGGCCAATCAACATTTCTTCAAGCGTTTTAGCACGGTAAGCCACATCAGCCTTTTCTTGCTGGGCGGTTGAAGTTTCTGACTTACTGAAGTTATAAGCTAAAGAGGTGGGATGGTTACGACCCACAAAAAAACGCAGCGTTGCATATATTCCTTTTGCAAGAGAGGTGATCCCAAGACCTAAAATCAACATGCCAAATAGCATGATGATCCAACCCATACCCGCATCGCTCTTAACGGAGCTGGCGGCAATCACCAGTAATGCAATTCCAGCAATAGTTTGTATTGCACCACGAATAGCAGTGATTTTACCTTCCGTTTTAAATGGGTTTTTAAGCCCTAAATCAATAGAGCCATAATCAAAAGCCACTAGCAGCCTCCTTGTATAAACAGTCCAATGTCGGTGGCTAGGAGGTCGTCTAGTTTACGCAGCGTCCAGCCACACCTTTCAATTTCTGCAATACTCTGCACAATAACTTGTTAAGTTGCAACGAGTTTCGTTTGAATTCAAAGAAGTTCCCACTTACTGTTATCAAATCGCCTAACTTCGTTACAATTAGGCGAAATAGACAGAAGATAAAGCCACTCGTTTTCTACCAATTGTTTTACAACTGGATGTGCTGCCATGATTTGCTCTAGTGCTTCGGTTGGTGCTTGTACAATGACGCTTAAACGTTGTGGGGTATGCATCCATTTTTCACCGTTGTGAACGGATTGCATTGGCAGACCAATTCGCAAATCTCCGCCATTGCCCTCAAACACTCCAATTCTGCCTCCCACGATATTATGCAACACCTTGTTACCACTGCCGTATTTGTGGGTATCGGTTACCGAAGCGTTATATTGCATATTGATCCAGTTAGTGACGAGCATAGGGGCGGTTAAAATAGCAGTTAACTGGCTAAAGTCTTGATCTTGCTCGGCGCTGTATTCGTGCAAAAAGACTCGACCTTGCAGGTCAATCCCCTGCGTAACTTGTCTCGGCGCAACCACAAATGCCGCATTGTTGGCAAGGCCCCATTCTGGCCTAACTTGAGACCAATCTTTAGTACGGGCTATAAATCGCTGCTCTAATTGCTGTTCGGATAACTCTTTACCAGTTATCGCAAGTGTATGGGCACGCTCTACTCGAGCCAGATGCGCTGCCTGCTTTAACCAGCGGGTTATCTCTGTATCTATTTCGCCATAGGGGGTAATTGTTTCAGTGGTGGTATTATGTAGCGCTGCAACAAAACGTGTTTGCGGCGGAATAGCGATGCCAAGCGCGATTAATTCTGCGCGTACCGCTTGGTCGTTAAGAAGTTGCGCGAGTACTTTAACATTCACTTCTCCCGACTGCCCGCCACATGCACCACATTGTAGCCCGGCTTCATGTAAATTATTGGTGGTATGCGCTCCGTGGCCAACCAGTAGGACCGTATCAGCAAATTCGGTCAGTCCCATCCCTTTTACTATGCCAGCTGCGTGTTTAGCTTGCTCCAAAACAGTAACTTCATGTTTGCCTTGCTTTAACTGCCACTTCCTTGAATCAATATGGCTATCGACGGGGTGCTGAGTTTTTTGCAATGAAAACACTTTGCTAAATAGCTGATAAAAGTAACTCATCCCCATCGACTCCACCATCGAAAATGAAGCCGCAGCAGAGTGAGACCAGCTATGCCAACGGCCAGCTTGCTGGCGTTTTGTGGCAAGGTGCTGGGGTGCCGGCGTTTGTATTGCGGTGATTGGCGCTTTTAGTAATCCGGGTAACTGTGGCCGACTAAAACGGCAGTTAGTCGCATGATAATCAATCGGTAGGCCAAAAAATCCGGCATAGCCTATGGTTTGAATGCCTGCGCTTTGAGCTTCTAGCGCACGGCGGATCACCTCTGAGCGCACATCAATACAAAAAGCAGCTTGTAAAGTCGGTGTAGCTTGCTCACGAGCATCCTCAGATTTTACCTGCTGAGTTTTTAGCTGCCCCACTAAAGTGGCTTGATAACTGAGCTCGAGTGCCCGCTGAAATACCAGGCGCGGCAACAATGCTTTTTTATGCTCAAGCACGATCTCAGCAAGTTGCAGCTTTTGCTTGTTCCAATGGTATTGAATACGGGTAAAGGTCGTTGGATGGCGCTCACTCACGTAACGCCAAATCACCAGCTCCCACGCCATTCGAATGGCCAATAGCGTACGCATATCGGAAGCCGGATGCTGGGCAAGATCTGCTTGCCAGCGTTCATAAGCCGCCCAAGATGCCCAGCCATTAATGTCTAGCAGTAGCATGTGCGAATAATCACTCAGCTCATTGAACCCAATCCCTAAGGTGTCGACAGCGAGTGCAATTAAAGACTCAGGAGACGTTGGCAAAGCCTTAAAGTAATCCACTAAACCCGACTCCCCCATAACGATGCTTATTCCCAAATCTCGTGATACGGTTTCATGCCAGTGACGATACAAGCAGAGTCTCTCTTCACCTTGGGTTTGTTTGAGAATAGGCTGCACCTGCTGATAATGCGCGGCGCAAAATTGGCTAATTTGGTGGCTGATCTCCTCTTGCCATGGCATCTTATGCTCAGAGCGATAACGGTCAAGCAAGTCCGCTAATGTATGCCAGTGTGGCAACTCGCCGCAGTGACTTTTTTTGAGCCAATTAAGTAACGCATTGGTGCTGCGATCCACCGCGTAATGTGCCGCAGATTGCTGCAATGCTTGCTCTGAAATCGCCTCTAGCTGCCATTGTTCAAGATAAAATGCCACGGGCATCAGCATTCTAACCTGTGCCAACGCACTCATTTTATTGACCACCGCATCAAAAGGCAGATCTCGCATTCCCCAAAATGGATTCACTGCGATCAATTGATCGAGTGGCCAAGTTGGCGCAATACGTGTTTCAGCGCTCAGGAGTTGTTGCTGTTGCGGCTGAGATAGCTGAGTCTGTTTGTTGTCTTGTGTCTCTATCATTACTTCTGCTCCTCGTGCCCCGCAGCATAGCGATGAATGGCTAGGTGTTTCTGCTTTTTAATACTTGGCAAATGGACGGGCCAAAGTAATATGGTTAATCGCGTCATCCACTCGTCTAAATACAGCCCGGCATACAACACCCGAGAGAGTTTTTGCACTGTTATCAGATGTGCGCGGTAATAGAGCAGATAATTTACTACAATGAGTACCACTACTAGGCTGAGCAACCAAATATCAGCACCATCGAGTGCTTGCGCTCTAAGATCATTTGGTAGCGCGACCACCAAGTGCAATAGCCACTTTTGCGCACTATAGGCTGCCAACAACACAACGGCTGCGGTGATAATTCTAAAATAGCTGCTAGGGGCTTGCGCCTCAAAACGCAGCGCTAACCACACCGTTAATGCGCCAACCATTAATCCCCAAATACTGATAGGACCTTGATATTCAATGACAACTGCAGCTGCTGTCGTGAGGCCAGTTGCCACGACAAGTGCAATAAGCCATTGCCATAAGGGCGGTTCAAGCTGGTCGCTCAAGCGACGAGTCAAATCTTCATGGATCCACTGGCTTGAGTTTAAAAATGCGTGGGCCTTGTAGGCTGAATGCGCTAATAAGTGCAGCAGCGCTAATTCATATAGTCCCAAAGCACACTCCACTAGCATCAGTCCCATTTGTGCACAGGTTGACCAAGCCAAGCGCACTTTTAAACTGATCCGCGTTGTCATGATAAGCGCGGCCAATAATGTCGTTATTCCTGCCACGATCAAGATCAGCCATTTCGCAGCTTCTACGCGTAAAATCAAAGGGCCAAACACCATCACCAAAAAACCACCCAGATTAATGATCCCTGCATGCAGCAGCGCACTTACCGGTGTGGGTGATTCAACCACTTGCATCAACCAGCCATGCACTGGCAGTTGCGCGCATTTTATCAGCGCCACAATTGCGAGTAAGCCAGCTGCTGATTGCTCTAGCGCAGTCAGTGTTGTTGAGTGAGTTAAGTAATAGTTTGTGATGTCATTAAGCTGGAGCATGCCAGTGCTGAGGTAGATACAAATAAAAGCTCCAAGCAATGCACTTTCTGCCAAGCGCGCCAAAATAAACTTTTTGTGTGCGGCCAATGCCGCTCTCGGGCGGTTAGGATAAAACAGCAGTAGACGATGCAAGCTCAAACTAATGCCGACCCAAGCCAACCAAAATAGGACTAAGTGATTACTGAGCACCACGACAGTTACGCTCAGTAACGTGGTGAGTAGATAGCGAAAATAGCGGCCCCGGTGTTTTTCACCATGTAAATAGTGAATGGAGTAACGCAGTAAAATAAAGCTCATAAAGCCAATCAATGACACCACGCTAAGCCGTAAAAAGTTTATTTCAAACAGGCTACTGGCAATATCACCTTGCGTTGCCCAACTCCCCCAGCCAAAAGCGATACAAATTGCCACACCGATAGCAAAACCGTTCGCGATACGAAATAACCCAGCGTTACTACGAGACGCTTTGCTCATGAAAGACGCAGCAATCAAAAAGTGTAATAGCAACAACACCACTAAGATATTAATCATCACTTTCTATGCTTCTCACCTAAGTCTTGAATTAGGTCATTATTCCAACCTTTTTAATTTAATAAAAATAGATATAATTTAACTATTCGTTCTGTTTTACTTATATATAGATGAGCCGACTTAATTATCACCACCTTTACTACTTTTGGCAGGTCGCCAAGCTCGGAAACCTGACTCAAGCCGCTAAAGAATTACATGTTTCGCAATCTGCGCTCTCTGCGCAAATCAAACAGTTGGAACATAATGTCGGGGTATCACTATTTGAGCGCGTAGGCCGCAGCCTAATGCTTACCGATCAGGGTAAAAAGGTGCTGAGCTACGCCGACGATATTTTTACCACGGGGCAAGAGCTCGAAGCTTTGCTAAGCAAAGGCGTACAGTCAACCACCCACGTGACGATTGGGGTGTTGACCACTCTGTCACGTAACTTTGTAGAAGCTTTTATTAGTCCTTTGATGCGACGCAACGATGTGCAATTTAAGTTAAAGTCAGGCAGTATTTCTGAGCTACTCAACGGCTTAACCAATTATGAACTGGACTTAGTGCTTACCAACCGAACAATAAACCTAGATACTTCAGATCCCTATTGGCAGTGCCAACTGGTTGCCAAGCAACCGCTGGCGATCATTGGTCCGCCTGCGCTCAAGCCAAGCACGCCATTTCCACAAGGCTTTGAAAAAACACGCTGGATCTTGCCACCTGCCAACTCAGATTTACGCACCGCATTTAATGCTCTGTGCGCTCAGTATCAGTATTTCCCCAACATTTTGGCAGAGGTCGACGATATGGCGATGATGCGACTACTGGCACGAGACAGTGGCGCGGTGGCTGTTTTACCAGCCGTAGTAGTAAAAGACGAAATAGCCCAAGGGGTGCTACAGCAATATCAGGAACTACCTAATATTTATGAGTATTTTTATGCGATTTCAACACAGAAAAAGGTTGTTCCTGAAGCGATTAAAATCCTGCTGCAAGAAGCGCATGATAAGCCCGCACATTTTTAAGCGCGGTGATTTTATTCATCTGAAAGTATTAGAAAATCACGATTTATTTCTGTTTTTTAACTTAACCCATATTAACGTAAGAAAATTGGCCTAAGCACTTGACCAATTGATGTTTCTTTAGCAAGCTGAAACTATAGGATAAAAATTCGACGAGGCAGTTATCGTGTTCAAGCTTGCGCACAATGGCAATATCTTAATGGATGTGAAGTCTGCTTCACCGCCGAGTGCTGCGTTTGTGATTGAAGCCCTTGAAAAGTCGCAATTTGCCGACTGCGAAATTGATCACGACTCGATTAATGCCTTTTTCCAAAGCGACTTCCCCGAGAGCCAAATTGTCGTAGCTAAACAACATGATGCCGAGTTTGAAGTCACCTTAAGTGACGATAAAATGCAGGCCTTTGGGCAACTTAAAACGGCTCGCGGTGGTAAAGCGATATCATTAGAAGAAGCGAAAAAAGCCATTGTTAAAGCAGGCGTCAGTCGCGGCTATAAGCAAGCTTACCTAGAAAATATCCTGCGCAAACAATTTGAACTTCCACCTGGTGAAGAAGCATCTGGGTTAATCGCCCAAGGCCGGCCACCACAAGACGGCCAGTCAGCAAAATTACTGCCGCATGTACAAACTTTAAAAGAGAGACTCAAGCAACCTAGAATGCGTGAAGACGGCACCGTTGACATGCGTGATTTTGGTAAGCTTGCAAGCGTTGCACCGGGTGATTTATTGGTGACTCAAAAACCCGCAACACCAGGTAAAGAAGGCTTTACGGTTAGCGGTGAAAGTATTGAAGCAAAGCCCGGCGAATCGTTCCAGCTTATGGCGGGTGAAGGCACCGAGATCAACCCCACCAACCCACTAGAGCTTATCGCAACTATCGCAGGTTGCCCCTCAGATATCGCCAACGGTATGCGCGTGGATGATGTATTTACGATTGCCGATGTCACAGTAAAAAGTGGTCATGTCGACTTTAATGGCAGCGTTATCGTTACCCATAATGTGGAGCCGGGTATGCACGTAACCGCACAAGGCGATATCACAGTGCTCGGCACGGTAGAATCTGGAGAACTTATCGCTGGTGGTCATATTGAAGTGCGAGGTGGCGTGATTGGCCATGTCGACCATCAAAATAATGAGCAAGGCTTAACTTGCAAACTTATCGCCAAAGGCAATGTTGAGATTGCCCATGGACAATATACTTACCTTGAAGGCGATAACATTATTATCAATAAGCAAAGTAACCACTGCGATATTAAAGCGCAAAAGCTGATACAAGTTGGCACTGGCGATCATCCAAATGGCAAGTTGATAGGTGGCTCAATTATCGATGCACAAATGGTAGTTGCGGGAGAGATTGGCAGTGAGTCTGGCGCTAAGATGATGATTTATCTGGCACGCAAAGGTCTTAAAATCACCCAAGAAACCGACACCCTGTTCAAAGAAGTCGCCGCCACCAATGATTCTTTAGATCAACTACAGCAAGCGATAGAAAAAGCAGAGTTAGTAAAAGACGCAGCCAAAAAGCAGCAACTCAAAACTAAAATTGGCGCAACACAGATGCACTACTGCCAGCAAGCCGAGCACCTTGAGCAAAAGCTCAGCCAGCTTGATCACGACTTACACGATTTGCTCGACAACACGAAGCTTGCAGCAAACAAAGCGCTTCATTCAGGGGTTGAAATCCATATCTTTGACCGCGTGTATAAAACAACCCGCAGTTATCCCCCTTGCTCAGCAACGCTACAAGAAAACCAAGTTAAGATAGACTTTAAAACCGCAGGCTCCTAGCCTGCACTTTGCTCTAGCGCTGACATTTAGAGCAATACACTGTACTGCGTTGCCCTAGACGTATCTCTTTTAGTGGCGTTTCGCAGCTTACGCAAGGTTCACCTTTGCGACCATACACCAGCAATTCTTGGGCAAAATAACCCGGTTTACCATCACTTTGAGCAAAGTCTTTAAGTGTCGTTCCCCCTTGTTTGATAGCTGCACTTAAGGTTTCCTTGATGATCGGTGTCAGTAATTGGTAGCGTTTAAGTGAAATTTTACCTGCTTCTTTTTTGGGATGGATCCCCGCTTTAAACAAAGATTCATTGGCATAAATATTACCCACACCAACCACCACATGATTATCCATAACAAATTGTTTAATTGGCTGCTTCTTGCCTCTGCTTTTTTCAAATAAGTACTCTGCAGTAAAAAGCTCGGTCAACGGCTCAGGACCCAGCTTTTCAAAAACGCTATGATCTTCGCCTGCACCTTGCCATAAAAAGGCACCAAAGCGACGTGGGTCGTTCAACCTGAGCGACTTACCTGAGGCCAGAATGATCTCCACATGATCATGCTTTTTTAGTGGCTCTTTGCTATCAACAACGCGTAAGTTTCCTGACATCCCCAAATGCAAAATCGCAGTGCCATGCTTGGATTCGATAAGCAAATATTTTGCCCGTCGCTTAACCGCAAGCACCTTCTCACCTTCAAGCAATTGTACTTCCTCTGGTACAGGCCATCTTAGCTTACCATTGTGTACTTTTACGCTTTGGATAATATGTTGCTCTAAATACGGTTGAATGCCTAAACGGCTCACTTCGACTTCTGGTAACTCAGGCATAATTCACTCTATTACTGTGTGGTTTGTGGTATTACAATTCTATCGGTAGAAATAATGCTTTGGCTTGCACGCTATCAAGCTCAAACCAACGCTGTTGTTGTTTATCAAATAATACAAAGCCATTATCGCTAGGATACAGCTGATAGCTAAGGGGAAGCTCTTGGGTTGCCAGCCAAAACTGCGCAGCGCTCAACGCGGGCTCCAACTGCTTTGGCGCCTCAACAACCAATAGCTGTAAACTTTGCCACTTGGCAACAAGCGCACGTAAGGCATCTTCACTAAAGCTCTGGTTTGAGCCTTGCGGTAACTCTATACGCCAGCTCGTGCCAATGCGTTCAATTTTATAGCCAGGAAATGCCACGGTTAGGACAAAGCTTTGTTCTGGCAGCACAGCTTGTATCTTTGCTTTGTCGTCACTGGGATTCAATTTATAGTGGAGGCCGTTGAGAAAAAAGATCATCAGTAACATGGAAAAGATCACCACGTTATTCCACGCCTTACGGCTCATTTGAATCATACCCATCTCCTAAGCGTTTGAGCGGTTAGTGTATAATACTAATTTGTATTTATACATGCTCAATTAGCCCTTGCTCGCCTAGGCTATTTCGCCTAATTCAACAATCTGTCGTTACCGTCCCCTATCTACGCCAAATTGCGCATTTACACTATTTAAATGACAAGTTATTTTGCTAGAATGTGGGCAAAATTTTAAGGAGTTCCGTCAATGGCAATGTATGTAGTGGGTCATAAGATCCCTGATTCAGATTCAATCTGCGGTGCAATCGCACTTGCTTATTTAAAAAACCAAATTGGTGAAGAAGCAATCCCTACGCGTTTAGGTGAAGTCTCACCGGAGACTCAGTTTATTCTTGACCGTTTTGGTTTTGAAGCACCAGAGCTTAAGATGAGCTATGCTGGCGAAGATGTGTATATCGTTGACCACACTGAAAAAACGCAAGCACCTGACGACATCGATAAAGCAACTGTGGTTGGCGTAGTTGATCACCACAAACTAGGCGACCTTACAACTTCAACACCACTTGAGTGTTGGATCCGCCCAGTTGGCTGTAGTAACACGATCATTAAAATGATGTACGACTTCTACGATGTAGAAATCCCAGCAAACATTGCTGGTATCATGATGTGTGCAATCCTAAGCGACACAGTCATCTTCAAATCACCAACTTGTACCACTGCGGATATCAAATGTGTTGAAGCGCTTGCAAAAATCGCCGGTGTTGAAGATGCTAAAGAGCTTGGCATGGAAATGTTCAAGGTGAAATCAGCAGTTGAAGACACACCAATTCGTGACCTAGTCATGCGTGATTTCAAAGACTTTAACATGAATGGCAACCTTGTTGGTATTGGCCAGCTTGAAGTGGTTGATCTTGCTGTATTTGATAAGATCAAAGATGAGCTACATGCCGACATCGCAAAATTAAAAGAAGAAGGTAATCGCCACAGTGTGATGCTACTACTTACTGATATCATGAAAGAAGGCTCACAAATGCTGATCGCTTCTGATGATGAAGCGATCATCGCAAAAGCATACGACGTTGAGCCTGAAGCAAGCAAAGTATGGTTGGACGGCGTACTGAGCCGTAAAAAGCAAGTTGTACCACCATTGCAAGACGCATTCGCTGGTTAATACTGCTCGCCGAGACGAAAGTCTCGGCTGTTTTTATGCTGCACCTCACTCCGGGTATATTCGCCTCCTTTGTCAAAGACTTGAATGTTGCGTGCCATTCACATCACCTTATTCAAATTAATCTGCCCTTGAGCGACTGTATCGCGAAAATCGGTGACAAGACGCTATCTGGCCCAAGCGTAATTGCTAGTGGCGTAGAACATAGCTTAAAAATGACCTTAGGCTGGGTGATATTAGTCGAGCCAAAAAGCTTGTATGGCAAGCAGCTACAAGGCAACAGCTGCTCAGCAATCAAGATAAATACTGCACCAAATAGCAATGCCAAGCTTTCCGAGTTGATACACATAGTAGGACTTACCGAGCTATCGACAACAGATTTAGATCCACGAATTGACCGTGTATTGGCGCAATTAGATGCGTGTTTTAACGCACAAACTTGCCTTAAACCCAGTCACTTCAACGCAAATACAATTGCCGAGTCACTTTATCTCTCACCAAGTCGCTTTCTACATCTGTTTACAGAGCAAGTAGGGATAGCGTGGCGACCTTATGTGCTGTGGCGCAGGCTGATCTGCTCAGTTGTTGCCATACAACAAGGCAACAACCTTACACAAGCAGCCATGCTCGCGGGGTTTGCAGATAGCGCTCATTTAAGCCGTACATTTAAACGGCAGTTTGGCATTACACCGACTGAGGCATTAAAAACACAAAGCGATATAAACTAAGCCGTTTGTTTATTACCTCGCTTATAAGCTTCATCAATCAGCTTGACCATAGGTAGCGACGATATGGTTAATACGACGAGGAAAATAATCGAATGAACAATCATCTCATCGACCGTATAGCCAATACGAAACTGAATAAATGCCTGAAGCTGAATGTAAACATTGGCAGCAATAAATAGTGCTAATGACACGCTCCAAAACCACACATCTGTGATAGGACGCTTGCCATAAGCGACGCAAAAGGCACCAAATACATTTAAGAGATCTGCGACCAATAACACAATCCCAGTAAACACGCTCGATTCTATTGCTAAATGATCCGGCAGCGTAAATGCATCATAGATTGAGGCAATAAACGTCAGTAGTAAGAAATAAAATAAGACTTTCCACATCATGCAAGCGACCCTCCATAATCGTAAAACATGTCATCGTGGTCACTTGGTCGCTGCTTCAGTACTTTGTCAGTACATATCTTATCAACAATCTTTGTTGTTTTTCTCATAGGTTCCTTCCCTAAATACAAAATAAAAAAATCTATTTGTATACCCATTAACTAACCATGAACTTAGCCAGTTTATTCAAGCTTAGTTACCTAAGTTGCATCACACTACTACCAAAATAGGAGCATAACCATGAAGCAATTTTTAGTAACTACCCCTTTAGTTGATTATCAACATTCAGAGATCCAAGGCTTAATAGAAGCAAAAGGTTGGCGGCAACTTGACGCCATCGCGGCAGCGGAACAAATCTATAACTTCGTCAAAGACGACATCGAATTTGGTTATAGTAAGATAGATACACTAACTGCAAGCCAAGTGCTTAAGCAAAGCTATGGACAATGTAATACCAAAGGAACATTACTGGTCGCATTGCTAAGGGCTTGTGATATTCCCACCCGAGTTCATGGGTTTGAGATAGCCAACGATCTTAAACAAGGGTTAATTCCTACCCTACTGACGTGGTTTGCTCCAAAAAGTATTATCCATAGTTGGGTTGAAGTTTATCTAGAGGAGCGCTGGATAGAGCTTGAAGGTTTCATAATAGATGACGGCTACCTAAAACAAGTTCAGCAACAGTTCTCGAAGGCAAAAAACTTTACTGGGTTTGGTATTTCCACTCCCTGTTTACAGCAACCCGATAATCGCTTTTCGTTAAATGGTGCATATATTCAAAAGCAAAGTATCACACGCGATTTAGGGCTTTATACAAGTCCTGATGCGCTTTATCAGCAACACAAAAATCTAACCGGCATTAAGCAATGGCTCTATGCACACTGCTTTAGACATTGGATAAACCAAAGGGTAAGGCGCGTCAGAGCCGGACGCTTCAACTAACTTGAGCGTGCAATAGCAAATTGGCTGCGCCTGTGGTTGGTGTATTCAACGCCACCTCTATTGCGCAGGGATCACGCAGTTGCGGCCTGCAGCTTTGGCTTGATATACCGCGTGATCAACGGCTTTTAACGAATGACCAAAAGGTAAATTGGTATTGACTTCAGCGACCCCAAAGCTTGATGTAATGGTGATCTCCCCTGATGGCGTAGAGATAACCGATTGCTCTATTTCTTGTCGTAGGCGCTCGGCGATCACCATCGCTGAATTTACCGGCGTGTTAGGTAACAGCACAATAAACTCCTCACCCCCTAAACGACACATACAATCTTCTAACCTTAAGGTATTTACGCAGATTTCGGCAAAGCTTTTTAACACTAAATCACCGGTTTCATGGCCGTGATTATCGTTGATTTTTTTAAAGTGATCTATGTCTAGCATCATCATACTAAATGGATGATCAAAGCGTGCATGACGACTGATCTCACGTTTTGCGTTATCCATTAAAAAACGTCGATTACTCAACCCAGTGAGTGGATCTTTAAACGCCATGTCAGTGAGTTGCAGCTGTAACTGCCATAACTCTTTAACCAGTAATCGGCGACTGCAGCAGTCCGCAATCATCTCTGCAAACGCGATTTCATCTTTGTGCCACGTACGTACGCCATTATTCCCCTCACAGCACACCACTCCGTGAGGAATACCATTTTTAAAGATCACCGTATCTAACATGGTTACTATGTGGTTTGGAGTTAAATAACACTCTTGAAATTCAGAGGTTCTGGGATCGGCAGCAGCGTCGTTCGCATCTATCGATTGACCACTGTTGATTGCTGAAAAATAAGCGGGAAAGTTTTCATACGTTAAAGCAGGCAATTGCACAGGTAACTCATCATCCTGCCAATCTGTATTAGCAACATTGATAAGTTCAGAGGGTTTGTCAAGATCGTCAAACAACCAAACAGACACCCGAGTGACGTCTAAGGTAAGCTTACCTTCATCTAGTAAATCAATCAGGAAGCTTTGAAATGTTCCCGATACATCAAGCTCCTGCGAACTGAGCCGCCTAAGCCTCTGAGTGACATTGCTAAAGTTCTTCAACATAATACGAAGATTTTATTCTTTTCTGCTAGCATAACGCGCCATAATTTTTAAGCATAGTCTTAAATACTAGAATTAACCTATGTTTAGGAATATTTTCACACGATTATGTAAGAAATAAGAATATAAGTAGAGCAATCCGTAAAGGAGGTAATGCTAAAAGGTAATAAACCTGAGATTATTTAAGTGGCACGAGGCCACTTTATTCGTTGATTATTTAATATATTTTGCGAGGTATTTTTTAAATACCGGATCTGACATTGCCAATTGTCGTTGCTCATCCATGATTTCTTTAAGCAAAGACTCCGATGTCAGAGGATTGGCCAAAACCACTCGGAATACCACCGTAGGTTGGCGGTCATATTGCTCTGGCGTTAAGCGTGTTCGAGAAACAAAAGAGCGACCTGCTTCACGCTGGCGCTTTTGCATGCTAGCAGTAAAACGGTTGAGTGCGGCATAAATCTCTATCTTTTCTTGTTCATCCGCTTGTGCGATTGCCGCTTTTATTTGTTCAGGCACATAGCGGTAAGTCAGCAAACATAGCTCAGGTTCAGAGATCAGCTCAAAATCAGGGGTTTGTTTAATTAGTTCAGCAAAATACCGTGCCTTTTCAATCCCTTTATCGATGAGCATCTCATAGCCTTGACGACCAATGACACGCAGACATGCGTGCACTAACATCGCCATACCAGGACGACTCCCCTCTAAAGTATGGCTACCCAGATCTTTTGAGCCTTTCCGTAAGATGTATTCGGCGTGATGTTCAATTGCATCAGATGCTGCAGGGTCTTTAAATAGCACCATACCCGCCCCCATCGGCACATACATTTGTTTGTGCGCATCTATGGTTATTGAATCTGCTCGCTCCACCCCTTTAAGAAGGTGGCGATTGTTATTCGATAGTAGTGTTGCTCCACCCCAAGCGGCGTCAACATGAAAGTGGCAATTGAGCTCTTCGGCTAAATCAGCCATCTCTTCTAACGGGTCAATATTACCCGTTTCGGTCGTCCCAGCAACACCAACCAAAGCCAGTACTTTAATCCCTTGCGCTTCAAGCTCATGAGCTTTAGCTCGCATCGCATCAACATCCACCTTATTGTTGCCAGCTGTTTTGATTGAAATGAAGTTATCACGGCCAATACCTAGCACATCTGCGGCCTTACCTAGTGAATAATGACCTCTTTCAGAAACCAATACCGCTAAGCCTCGGTAGCCATAATGTAGCATTGCAGCCACAATACCCGATGCGCCAATGCCTTTAAATTCACCATCTGCTTTTAATAAGCGGTTTCTTGCAATCCAAAGCGCGGTTATATTGGCAATTGTGCCACCAGAACAAAAAGCACCAAGTGACGTTTTTGCGCTGTGCATCCACTTATCGTAGAAAGCATCATCGCTGCCATAAACCAAGTGATGCATCATTCCCAACACTTGACGTTCAAGTGGAGTAAAGGCTTTTGACGTTTCAATTTTGACTAGGTTTTGATTGAGTCCCACCATCAGCTTCGACAGAGGCAACACGAAATGCGGTAAAGCTGAAGTCATATGCCCAATAAAGCTTGGGGCTGCGGTATGTACTGAGTGAGCAACTAATTGCTCCATGATATCTTGCGCATAGTCTGAGACAAACATCGGCACTTCGGGGATCACCGCCGACTGAAAGTCTTTTTCAACTTCGTGCAGTGGCTTTTCGATTGCCGCAATATTCTCATTTAAAAAGCCAGCCAAATTGCTCGAGATTTCTTGCTCGATTCTGCTTAAAGTTGAATCAGGCGCCTCTGGCACGGTAAATATACGCATTAAGCTTTCTTCAGACGCAACGGCGCAACGCTTTGGACCCATCAATACTACCTAAACATCAAACGGTGCAGTAGCCTATCTACCCATTTTAGAAATTGAGTAGATACAAATTGCACAAGAGATTGTGATACATGAAATGGCTAACTTTACTGTAAAGAAAGGGAATTGTCTTCTATTGTCTAGTTAAAATTCATGAAACATTGACAATTTTATGAAAACCCAACGAAAGTTCAGTGAAAAATCCCTCAGTATTCTGGCGTTTCTATTTTACATTCTCGTCAAAAATAAGGTATAAAATGGGGACATAAACCTAGCAAAACGGTATATTGCCGATTTGCCCGCAACAATGCATTTTATTGATCATTGGAGAAAAAGTTTTTTGCTTTATTTCTTCTCAAGACGTCAATTTATGTTGTATTGTTTATATTATGTAACAAAGCAGCCACCACGCTTACGCCAGTTAGGTATTTTATCGTTGTTAGATAACGATATTGTGGATAAAGGATTATCATGAATACTCGGAGTATCGCTCAACCGCTCAAAGCTAAATCTAGGCAGCCTACAGCAAAAGCAACTCAGCTTTTAGGACTCACAGGTTACACTTCCCGACTCCCAGTTGCTTGGCTCGTTTTAGCCTCTTTTATCTTTTTAGCTGCCCTATCGATTTATGTTATCGCCAACTATTATGATACGCGCCGCGATATCATGGCAAGGATCGACGCCCAGCTAATCAATGCTGCCACCAGCGCCAACGTCATTGTAGGTAAAAAATATCACGAGTCACCAGAGCAAATAACCCCTGCCGAATTTAAGCAAAAAAGTCATGCCCTCACCGAGCTTGCCCGTGCTCTAAATGTTGAATACGTCTATACCATGGTGCTTAAGCCACCTTACGTGCACTTTACCGCGTCCAGTTACACCCGAGAAGATCTTAAACTCAACAGACTTACACGTTACCAAGACGTTTATTCCGAGGCCTCAATTACCCTAAAAAGCGCCTTTCATTCTACCGAACCTGTATTTGAAATAGCCAAAGACAAATGGGGTCACTTTAAAAGTGTGTTTATTCCTTTTGTGCTACCCGATGGCACTACTTATATAGCAGGTGCCGACTTAACCATTCACGATTTAGAAAGCCGGTTACAAGAAAGCGTGATGGATGCCGCCATTGACGCTAGCTTCTTTTTTGTGATGTTTTTGGTCGTCGTGAGCTTGTACTTTATGTACTACAAGAAGACTTTAACAACAGATAGTCGCACCGGATTTGGCAACCGAATCGCCCTTGAGCAAGCACTTAAATATTCTAAATCGCAACACCTATGCTTAAGCGTGGTGTGGGTTAAAGAGCTTGAGGATATCATTAGCTTCTATGGCACGGAAGTTGGCGATAACGTTATGGCAAAAGTCATGAGTTACTTTGGCGAGTTTACCCATCCATTTGAGGTTTATCGCCTTACTACGTCTAAAATTGCACTAGTTACCAGTATCGAAAACGGTGAGCATTATTTGGCGAACTTAACCGAGTCATTCCCTTGTGCAAAACCCATATACGACGCGCCGCATTTATACGTTAATTTGTGTGCGGGTGTTGCTAAAGGCAATTGCGCGCTGTTACTGGAAAATGCCTTTCTCGCGCTACGTCAGGCTCAACAACAAAATACCCAAGTGTGTTATTTTGATTCTCAGCTGCAACTGAATCCTCAACAACAATCAAAAAATCTCCACCTCACCCGTTTACTGCAAAACGCGTGTGAATCAGACCGCATCATTCCTTTCTTTACGCCGCGTAAAGCTTGTCATGATCATGCTGACATTCAGTACCATTGCACGGCACGTGTCCTTAACGAGCGCGGCGCTATCATCGACGCCGAACATTTTTACCCAGTGATGAAGCAACCAAAACTCCGCGCCCAAATTAGTATTAAGCTACTTGAGTTATGCGTCACCCGTTTTCGTAAATCAAATCATGCTTGGAGCATGCAATTGAGCCACAGTGAAATCGCGGATGCGGAATATTTTGAATATATCAGCCAGATCCTACGCCGTTACCCGCAGCCACAGCTCATCACATTTGAGTTTAATGAAACGGATGTACTCAAAAACTTTAGTGATATGAGCTTAATGATGCAGTCATTAAAAGCAAAAGGTGCAAATGTTGCGGTAACGGGTGTGAATAGCGGCTTTCTTACCATCAACCGGATCTTAAAACTCCCACTGGATGCCATTTGTTTAGAAGCCAGTATTTGTGAAAACCTGGATGAAGATGAGATGCTGCTGAGCTCCATTGAATATCTTGCAAGTCATTGCAATGCCAAGCGGATCGACTTGATTGTACCCTGTGTTGCCACCAGCAAACAGGCAAAACAATTGGAAGCAGCAGGCGTTGCAAGATTAGAAGGTAGCTGGATAGGCAAAGCAAGCGGCCATCTTTAAGCCGCTTTTATCAATTTGAAGTGTAGATCTGTAATAGGTTAAATTAAAGCGTTACGACTAAGCGGGTACTAGATTGGCCACTTGCCCAATACTTACGTTCAAAGGGTGTAATAGCCTCATCACTTTCGTAGGCTTCCACTGCAACATCAACACCGCTAAGCGCCAAAGCTCTGGCAAACTCTTTTACATAAATATCCCAATTACTGCGCAGCTCCAACTTGCCGCCTAACTTGACGATAAAAGGGAACACCGCGCTACCATGCCAGCGTCTTTGAATATGTTTAGCTTTCGGCCACGGATTAGGATACAGCAAATAATGGTGAGTTGGCTGCCAATCTGCTTCCAGCGCTAATCGCCAAAAGTCATTGAGATCGGCTTGCACCAAAATATATTGGCCTTGTTCCGTTTGTTTATATTCAACATCGTGTTTATCTAGTCGATGCGCAGACTTGTCGATGCCAATTACCAACGCATCAGGGTGTCGCTTCGCCAAATTTGCAGTACTTTCACCAACACCACAACATGAATCCAAAATAATCGGTCCATTAAAGGCCTGTACTCGTGCATTAACCTCATCGAAAGCACTTTGTGTATGTGCCGCAATGGGTTTTTTAAACTCAGCGGTTAGATGCTTAGTAACGATTTCATCGAGCTTTTCGTGTAGCCCTTGTTGATTAGTGGTGATACTACGAGAGTTTGCTTCTGTCATAACCAGTCATTATTAAGGAGGAATGGTAAGGATTTTACCTGAAATAACGCAAGAGCGCTGCAATTGATGGCAGCGCTCATTCTTTATCCTGCGATTAGTGTCTTAGTCCAACACCGCGTTTAATTAAGTGCAGTGACAACCAAAATAGACCACATATAAATACACCTAATACCGTAAAGGCGACGCCAATATCAACGTCCGAAACACCTAAAAAGCCAAAACGGAAGGCATTTACCATATAAATGATTGGATTTACCTGCGACACACCTTGCCAAAACTCCGGTAGTAATGTGATTGAGTAAAATACACCGCCAAGATAAGTCAGGGGTGTCAGCACAAAGGTTGGGATTATACTAATATCGTCGAAACTGTTGGCAAACACCGCATTGATCAAACCGCCTAATGCAAACACGGCTGACGTTAAAATAACCGTAATAACAATAACCGCTAGGTTGTGAATTTGAATATCCACAAAAAACAGACTGACGATAGTAACAATAAGCCCAACGAGCATACCTCGCGCCATACCACCGCCCATATAGCCAAGTACAATAATATAGTTAGGCACAGGTGCAACGAGTAGCTCTTCAATGCTCTTTTGAAACTTGGTGGAATAAAAACTAGAAGCGACGTTAGAATAGGAGTTGGTGATCACCGACATCATGATTAAGCCAGGAACAATAAACTCCATGTAACTAAAGCCACCCATATCACCAATGCGCGAGCCGATTAAACTGCCAAATATCACAAAATAAAGTGTCATGGTGATCGCTGGCGGTACTAAGGTTTGCACCCAAATACGTAAAAACCGAATACACTCTTTTATCCAAATACTTTTTAACGCGACGCCATATTTCAACACGATTATGCCCCTCTCCCCTGCTCCAGTAAGCCAACAAACAACTCTTCCAAACGGTTAGCTTTGTTACGCATACTTAATACTTGATTACCTTGCTCTGTGAGTTGTGTGAATACCCCATTGAGCCCTTGCGACTTAGCTACCTCTACCTCAATAGTATGGTCATCAACGGTGGTAAATTGGTAACCATCGAGTGCCACAGGCTGCATGGGCGGCTTAAGATCAAGTACAAACGTTTCTTTGTCTAACTTTGCGAGTAATGCCTTGATGGTCGTGTGCTCAACAATCGTACCTTTATCAATAATCGCAATATTACGGCACAACAGCTCTGCCTCTTCTAAGTAATGCGTTGTGAGTATGATCGTTACGCCTTGCTTATTAATTTCACGCAAAAAGTCCCACATAGAACGGCGTAGTTCAATGTCCACACCAGCGGTAGGTTCATCCAAAATAAGAAGCTTAGGCTCATGCATCAATGCTCTTGCAATCATCAAACGACGTTTCATACCGCCAGATAACGTGCGAGCTTGCTTGTCTTTTTTATCAAATAGCCCTAGTTGTTTGAGATACTTCTCGGCTCGCTGATGGGCAACGTCTCTTGGCACACCATAATAGCCCGCCTGAGTCACTAGAATTTGGTTTAGCGTCTCGAATTGGCTAAAGTTGAATTCCTGTGGTACTAAACCTAAGTTCGACTTAGCGTCTTCCAAATGAGTATCAATACTATGGCCAAAAACCGCTACGCTGCCTTGGGTTTTATTCACCAGTGAGGCAATAACCCCTATTGTGGTAGATTTACCCGCCCCATTTGGACCAAGCAACGCGAAGAAATCCCCTTCTTGAACTTCGAGATCAATGCCTTTAACCGCTTCGACGCCGTTACTATAAACTTTCTTTAACCCTTTGATGTTCAGTGCTATTGTCATATTTTATTATTCTCCATAACCCCAGCGCTTCGCTAAGGTATGCTCGATGTGTAGATGATCTAAAATACGGGCCACCATAAAGTCGACCAAATCGTCGATACTTTGTGGCTGATGATAAAAACCAGGCGCTGCCGGCATGATAGTCACCCCCAAGCGGCTCAGCTTGAGCATATTTTCAAGATGAATTGGACTAAAGGGCGTCTCACGCGGCACTAATATTAATTGGCCACGCTCTTTGATCACCACATCTGCTGCACGCTCAAGTAAATTATCAGATGCCCCAAGCGCAATGGCTGACACGCTTCCTGCGCTACACGGACACACCACCATCTGCTTGGGTGCCGCCGAGCCAGATGCTACAGGGCTAAACCAGTTATCTTTACCAAATACCTGAATTTGCTTATCTTTAGCACAGAAAAGCGCCTCTAGTTGCTCCGTTGCTTTTTGTTCATTACCTGAGAGTTTTAGATTGGACTCAGTATCCAGCACCACTCTGGCTGCGCTCGAGATTAGCACGTAAACTTGATAGTTTAACGACACTAATACCTCGAGTAATCTCAGTCCGTATGGGGCGCCCGACGCACCACTAAAGGCCAGCGTAATTGGCCCATTAAATGTTTGTTCTGACATAGTGATTACTTTTTCAATGCAGTTAAAAGTTTGTCGTGGATGCCACCAAAACCACCATTACTCATGATCAGCACATGCTGGTTTGGTGCTTGATTTGTCACAACCTGTGCGACAATCTCATCTACGCTTGCAAAACACTGACGACCCGCGGCTTCGGCTTGTGCTTTAAGAGACCAAGATAGGCCATCTGGTTCGAATAGATACACTTCATCTGCCACATCAAGGGATTGCAATAAGGTTTCTTGATGAATGCCAAGCTTCATCGTATTTGAGCGAGGCTCTAAAATAGCAATGATAGGTGCATCTCCAACTTTGGCCCTAAGCCCTGCTAGGGTCGTTGCTATTGCCGTAGGGTGATGCGCGAAGTCATCATAGACAGTAACGCCATTGACCTCCCCTTTAATTTCCATACGGCGTTTGGGAGAAATAAATTGCCCTAGCGCTTCGATACTTACCTCGATTGGAATACCCACATGTCTTGCCGCCGCAATCGCCATCATGGCATTTTTGACATTATGCACACCAATCGCTTGCCAATTTACTTCGCCTTTTTCTTCGCCCTCAAATAATACCGTAAAGCGAGAGCCGTCAGCCTTGAGCAAGTTATACGACCATTCTTTACCAAGGGATTCCTGCTCGCTCCAAAAACCACGTTCAATGACGTTTTGTAACGCAGCATCATCCGCTGGATATATGGCCTTGCCTTGGCTGGGTAGCGTGCGAATTAAATGATGAAACTGGGTTTGAATGGCATTTAAATCTGGAAAAATATCAGCGTGATCATATTCAAGATTATTGAGTATTAACGTGCGAGGTAAGTAATGGACAAACTTGCTGCGTTTATCGAAAAACGCCGTATCGTATTCGTCGGCTTCGATAACAAAGAATGGCGTATCTGACGTGCGCGCCGACACACCAAAGTTTTGCACTATGCCACCGATCAAAAAACCTGGGCGTAATCCTGCATATTCGAGTAACCACGCTAACATGCTTGCAGTGGTTGTTTTGCCATGCGTTCCGGCCACAGCCAACACCCATGACTGGCGTAATACATGGTCTTTTAACCATTCAGGGCCTGAGGTATAACGCATACCTTTTTCTAAAACGTATTCAACGCACGGATTACCACGGCTCATGGCATTGCCGATGATCACCACATCAGGCTCAACATCGATGAGCTGTTGAGGGTCGTACCCTTGAGTTAGTTCTATTCCGAGTGATTCAAGTTGTGTACTCATCGGCGGGTAAACATTGAGATCTGAACCTGTGACTTTGTGCCCCAATGATTGAGCGATGGCTGCGATCCCGCCCATAAAGGTACCGCAAATCCCTAAAATATGTACGTGCATGATGTTAGCGTTCTTTATTATTTCATTGCTATTTAGATTAACATACTCAGCTTATTGGTGGCTGACTTTATTGTTGAATCTCATGCACCAGTATTATTCTTTATTTTAAAGTGGGTAGTATGGAGCACGTGCTCAAGGTTGTGTCGTGCTAAAGCACGACCTACGGTTGGTGGTGTCTGCCGTGTAAAATCGAGCGTTGTGGTGAAGGTTTTGTCGCGCTAAAGCGCGACCTACGGTTGGTGGTGCGTGCCATATAAAAGGAAGCGTTGTGGTAAAGGTTTGTCGTGCTAAAGCACGACCTAAGGTTGGTAATGCGTGCCATGCAAAAGGAAGCGTTGTGGTAAAGGTTTGTCGCGCTAAAGCGCGACCTACGATGCGGTAGCGGCCGACCACACGCCTTTTTCAATGCCTTGTTGTACCATCAAAGTCAGCGCTTTTTCTATCGCTTGGGTTACACAAATGTGCATCGGTTCGTTATCGCTAAAACCCGCTTCGGCTTCAGCCAAACGTTTATAACTCACATAGCGGAAAAACCCTGCCCGAACCTCCATGGATAGCACCTTTTTGCTACTCGCGACGGAGAGCAACACTTGCCCAGTACGAACATCAACTGCGCGCATATAAATGGAGATAACATCCTCACGATAAAGCTCAGATGCACCTATGCCAAAATACTCCATCCCCAAACCACCTGTTCGGATATTAGAGTCATAGCTGATGATCCCGCCTTCTAAAATGATCTTTGCGGTCATTAAAGGTGGTAAAGCGTTTGTGTCATTATCATCACTTGCTGCACGAATAATTTTGCGCTCAGTCAGCAGGTTTTGTAGCCCTTCACGCTCTACCGGAATAAACCAATCCGTTTCGTGTAGTGCCTGCATTAGAATAGAGTTAGCGCCTTGAGTTACCGCTGTTGAAAATGAACTTACATTATCTTGTGGTTTATACTGCCCAGTTTGGTCGCGAAATGAATAAACAGAGACAGGGATTCGCCCTTTAGGTGTAGGTAAATTTTTTAGTTCTGCAAAGGTTTCAGTGTCGGTCAGCTCAATTGCTATACTTTGCGAAGGTGGCAACACGCGAGACATGCTAGAACAACCGCCGAGCAGTAATAAAAATACCAATAAAATTACGCGGAGCATTTAATATCCTCCACCAGCTGATGAGGCAAATCTGGGGACCTCTAGAATTGTTTCTTCACCCGATGCTGTATTTGTTATTCTAACCGTGATGGTGTCGGATGTACTGGTGATCACTTGGATTTGATAGTCGCCACTCATAAATGTCGCATCCTGATCAAATATACTGTCTTTGATGTCATCACCAAACGCAACATCCGTGATTTCTCTTACCAAACGGTTGAGATACGTACGCTCGAGTGATTCTTGAAACTTTTCGTCATAGGTTTTTTCTATGATTGGTGCTCTGTGCTTATTTTGAGATTGTGCTTTACTCAGTAACATATTGGCATTTAACGGATTACCACCAAATGCAGGGTTAATTGGTTTATATACAAGCTCAGTCGCTGTCACATTAGCACTGCTAAGTAGCATTAAACCAGCGCACACGATTGTTGTTTTTATTGTTGTCATGTTACCACCCACTTGCTGCTAAATCTTCTGAACCATGCTGTTGATATTGTTCTCTCGCCATCGCGTCCATAATGGTGAAAATAGCAGTTTCAACTCGTTCATCAACGGAACCGCCCCTTCTTCCCATTGCTGTTGCGTACACTGCGCGACTGTTCATTAATACCTCTAACCGAGTGCCAGCTCTTGGCAAAACCGTTTCTTTAACCGTGATATTAATTCCCGAGGTATTAGGAACATCTCTCCACAACTGTGAAAATTGAAAGTAAAACTGGTGACCAAATCGGCTAATACTCTGATCCATCACTAAACCCTCAATTTCTACATCTTCTTGTGCACTCAGTGAAAAATTAGAAACGAGCATAGCGCTCAAGAGTGTTATTATTCTTATCATTATTTGTTTACTCACGGCGTAGAATGTCTTTGCTGACGAGATTCACATTGATGTCTTTGATTAGCTGAATAGTACAAAATATGGGGGCTGGTTTTGCCCCCTATCTAAATTACTTAGTTATTGCTGAGTGATAGTCGCAACGTTGTTGTCACCAACCTGAGTTACGGTAATGTTTTGACCACTACCTGTAATTCCACCTTGGACTAAGTTGCCGTCACCAATTTGGCTTACTGTAAACGCATTATCATCGCCATTGATGATGAATGCCTCAGAACCCATACCCATCACAAAGTTGTTGCTACCATTTTGTGTGATGTCTAGCATATTGCGACTGCCTTCAAGCATCAGATCAATCGCGTTGAACTCGCCAGACTGCGCAATATCCACTTGGTTTGAGCTACTATCAAATACGCTGCTCATTGTTACAACAACACCATTGCCAGTGCCACTTTGTGAAATATCAACTGCGTTATCATTACTTGCCAGGCTAACGTCTGGATAAGATGACTGCACCACTGCCTCGTTTTCATCACCCGTTTGGGTAACATCAACATCATTATCACTACCGTTGAAGTTCGCAATGTGTGCGATGTTCGCATCACCTACTTGAGTTGCTGAGAATTCATTGTTCTCGCCAGCAACACCAAGATACATCTCGTTACCATTACCGATTTGCATCGCAGTAAATTCGTTATTATCACCGATCACGTCTGCTTGGACTTTGTTCTCGTCGCCACGTTGTTCAGTCATCACTTCATTATCGTTACCAACTAATAAATCTGACGCGAAAGTGTTAGTTGAACCTTCCTGATCGATAGTAAGCTCGTTATTGTCTCCGGTAATTTCAAATACGTTAACCGTATTGCTATCACCTTCCGATTGCTCGATCTCAACTTGGTTGTCATCACCAATCACAGTCTCTACAGAGATAACATTGAAGTTGCCGCTTTGGCTCGATTCAATTTCGTTTTCATTACCTTGTAGACTAACTACTTTATATTGGTTGTACACACCATCTTGATCTAAGGTGATTTGGTTCATGTCACCTTGTACTGACTCAAGTGTCGCTTCGTTCCACGTACCTGTTTGTGTCGCTGTAACTTCGTTTTGGCTACCTTGCATATTTAGGTTGTAGAACCATTGGCCGCCAGAACCTTGAGATACTGTAATCGTATTTTGATCGCCATTAATCACATTGATGGCTTCGTTGTTAATCCCAAGGATCCCGCTACCTGATTGCTGAATGTCAATCGCGTTATCATCACCAGTAACCTCAGTTAATGCGCCGTTAGATTCACCATCTTGGCTATATACTTGGTTATTGTTATTTCCGGTGGTCGTAATAATAGCGACGTTACCAGTACCATTCTGATCGGCCTCAGTAATATTGTTGTCGCCAATCGTAGTCACATCTGTCAGGTTAGAAGTACCCAGTTGCACCGAAGCTAACTCGTTACCACCTTGGCTACCTGACGTTTGTGAAAGTTTGAGTTCGTTACTTGTTCCACTTGCACGCTCCACTTGTGAAAGTGCAGAAGTTGAAAGTGGTTTATTATCTGATTTTGCCTCAGCATGTGCTGTAACTGAATGTGTTAACGCAAGCGCGATAGCGCAACTCACGATTGATTTTGAAAACTTCACACTGTTCTCCTTAGAGATTTATTATATTATTTTTCAATTAAGTGATCGGTGCAGGCATTGAGTTGTTGCCGAACTCAGCCAACTGCAACTTTCCACTTAACTAACGTCCTGTTATGACTCATTACTCTTGAGTCGCTCCCACCTGTGCCAGTTACCAGAGTGTTACATTTTTAGTGAAAAACATAATCTATATCAAAGTCAGCAAATTCATATGTTGAAATAATATATTTTATTACGTCTTGTCACCTTTAACTCTAAGATGGGAACAACTGAAGATAAATAAGAAGATTTTATGAAAAAAATACTTTATTAATTTCAATAAAGTACAAGAGTACACTCACACAAAATTACGAATAAAATATGGAGGTACAAAAAAAGTATGACTAAAGTTCAATCGTAACCATATCCACTCAACCCATAAAAAAGAACCAAATAATCTATTCCAAAAATTAAAAATCAGTAAAAAAAACTGATTTTATTAATTAACTCTTTTTTTACATTGCACTGCTCAATATCTGGGTCTAGGTTTTAAGACGTTGCCAAAAAGACCACAGCCACTACCAGAAAAACTACCAACTCAAAAATTGTGTATTGATGGATACGCTTGAAATTAAAAAGGTTATTAATATGAGATCTAAACTTTCTGCATTGTCTTTGGCTTTGCTTCCTGTACTTGCTTTCACTTCTCAAGCAGCTGTTCAAATCGAAACTACAACAGCAACCGCAGATGACAGCATCTTAGTTGTGTTTAAAGAAAACACTTCTGCTGCACTTCGTGCCAATGCAAGAAACCTTGTAAAAGCCAAGATGGCGGATTTGAACGCTGATGGCGTAGACGACAAATATCGCAATGTTTTAAAAGGTCGCCTAGCAAACTTTAAACTAGATAGCATCACAGCAAAGCAAGCAATTGAAAAACTAGCTAACCACCCTGCCATCGAATATGTCGAGCCAGACTATCAAGTAAAAGCACTTGGAATTCCTGACGATAGTCGCTTTGATGAACTTTGGGGTATGCATAACACAGGTCAAACTGGTGGTACCGCTGATGCCGATATTGATGCCCCTGAAGCATGGGATATCACTATTGGTTCACGTGATGTTATCGTCGGTGTGATCGATACGGGTATTGATTATACTCACCCAGATCTCGCGGCAAACGCATGGCGCAATCCAGGAGAGATCGCTGGAGATGGCATTGATAATGATGGTAACGGCTATATTGATGACGTGCACGGTATTAACGCCATCACAGGCAGTGGCGATCCGATGGACGACCAAGGTCACGGTACACACGTTTCAGGTACTATCGGTGCCTCAGGCAACGACGCTACAGGCGTTGCTGGTGTGAACCATGAAGTCTCAATCGTAGGCTGTAAATTCCTAGATGCATCAGGCTCAGGCTCAACTTCAGATGCGATTGAGTGTATTGACTATATCGTAGCGCTTAAAAATGCCGGTCACAACGTTCGCGTTACTAATAACAGCTGGGGCGGCGGCGGCTTTAGCCAAGCACTCTCTGATGCAATCACTGCAAGTGAAAACGCGGACATCTTATTTGTGGCAGCGGCCGGTAACAGTGCGGTAGATAACGATGTAAACCCTCACTATCCTTCAAGCTACGAGCACGACAGCGTATTCTCTATTGCTAGTACAACCCACACTGACGCGATGTCTTCATTTTCACAATGGGGTCTAACGTCTGTAGACATGGGTGCGCCAGGTAGCGCAATATTATCTACCGTTCCGGGTGGTGGTTACTCAAGCTACTCAGGTACTTCGATGGCGACGCCTCACGTTGCTGGTGCAGCGGCCCTAGTACTTTCTATCAACCCGACACTCACTGCTATTGAGCTTAAAAACCTACTGATGCAAAGTGGTGATGTTAATGCTGACCTTACAGATAAAACAGTATCTGGTAAGCGCTTAAATGTGAATCAAGCTGTAATTGATGCGGATCCAGAGCCAGGCTTTAGAGTATCAGCTCGTCCTGCTAATCAAGAAATCACAGCGGGCGATACTGCAACATACGAATTTACTTTTGCTTCAGTCGCTGACTGGCAAGGCACTATTGATTTGTCCGTTACTTCACCGATTGCAGGTGCAACGCTGTCTGCAACTACTGCGATGCCAGGCGATACAGTAACACTTTCTGTACCAACTGCAGCTTCAACTCAGTGGGGTGAGTATAGTTTCACGCTTAACGCAACATCTGGCGAACTTGCCGATCAAGAGCAAGTAGGACTGTATGTATTACCTCAAGGGTTAAGTGATTTCAGCTATGAAAATACTACCGCGGTAGACATTCCAGATAACGATGCTTCAGGTATTACTTCTGTGATCACTGTGGCTGACACCGTTACCGTATTTGATAGTAATACCTTAGTGGATATTACACACACCTACATCGGCGACTTAATTGTTACGCTTACTTCTCCTGCAGGTACAGTAGCAACACTGCATAATCGTCAAGGTGGCGGTGATGATGACATTAACCAAACCTTTAACTCTGCGGCATTTAATGGTGAAGTTGCAACGGGTGATTGGACATTGTCTGTCTCAGATAATGCAGGTATCGATACTGGTACATTGAACAGTTGGACTCTAAACCTAACAGGTCTAGGCGAAGCATCACCTCAACCTCCTGTTGCGGGCTTTAGCTTTGTTGCTTCTGGTCTTGCGGTAACATTCACAGATGAAAGCCGTGATCCGAATGATGATATCGTTAGCTGGGCATGGGACTTTGGTGATGGCAGCATCAGTACTGACGCAAGCCCAATTCATGAATTTGCAGCATCTGGTGAGTACAGCGTTTCTCTATCGGTGACTGATAGTGAAGGCAACAGCCACACAACCACTCAGTCTGTTGCGGTTAGCACTGATGAGGTTGAGCTATCACTGGTTCGCGCTAATAAGTCTCGCTTAGGCTTTATCCGCGTAGAGCTTTCATGGCAAGGCAGCAGTGCTGATGAAGTAACGATTTACCGTGATGGTCAAGTACTTGAAACGGTTGCAAACACTGGTAAATTCAGAGACTTCTCACGTGATTTAGAAGCCACCAGCTACACATATAAAGTGTGTCAATCTGGTGAAATCTGCTCAAACGAAATCACAGTTAACTTTTAATTATTCCATATCTAAAGGTTAATTTAAGCCCCGAAAGGGGCTTTTTTGTGCAATGAAAATACTAAAAGGGCCTGTTTTAATACCTGGAGAAGAAACAGGTAAAGGTGACTTATACCTTTACAACCAGAGGGTCGATAACCATTATTTTGGTGCTGGGACTTTCTCCGCTAAATTTAAAAACCAAACCTCAATTAACAACCGTACATATTGCAACATAAATTCGTTTGCAACTTAGCTTATAACGGTTAAAATTGCCGACTATGTCGAGAAAAGGCAGCAAGATTTAAATCGGAGATAATATGAAAGCAGTGATCCCAGTCGCAGGGTTAGGAACTAGGATGCTCCCAATGACCAAAGCCATTCCTAAAGAAATGTTGCCTTTGGTAGATAAGCCACTTATCCAATATATTGTCAAAGAATGTGTTGCCGCAGGTATTAAAGAAATTGTGTTAGTGACTCACTCATCAAAAAATGCAATTGAAAACCATTTTGATACCAGCTTTGAATTGGAAGCAACCCTTGAAAAGCGTGTAAAGCGTAAACTTTTACAAGAAGTACGCTCGATTTGCCCTGAAGATGTTACGATTATGCATGTGCGTCAGGGTGAAGCTAAAGGTCTTGGCCATGCGGTTTTGTGCGCGCAACCTATTGTTGGGGATAATGATTTTGTTGTTGTACTACCCGATGTCATTTTGGATGAATATACAGCCGATCAGGGAAATGAAAATTTAGCTGCAATGCTATCTCGTTTCAAGCAAACGAAAGCCAGTCAAATTATGTTAGAGCCTGTACCACAGCAGGATGTCTGCAAGTATGGTATTGCAGATATCAACGGTGTGTCGCTACTTCCTGGTGAAAGTAGTGCAATAAAGCATATGGTAGAAAAGCCAGCCATAGAAGAAGCACCTTCTAACCTAGCAGTTGTTGGCCGCTATGTGCTTTCAAAAAATATTTGGCCATTGCTAAGAAAAACGCCAGTCGGTGCTGGTGGAGAAATCCAGTTAACTGATGCTATCGATATGTTGATGGAACAGGAAACCGTTGAGGCTTTTCATATGAGCGGTCGTTCGCACGATTGTGGCGACAAGCTTGGTTACCTTAAAGCCATTGTTGAATATGCTATTCGCGATGAGCAACTAGGTGAAGAGTTTTCGCAATTTTTGAAACGCTTTCATCAATTAAGCCTAGCATCTTAATTTGTCGCTGGATAAACCCGCTGCTACAGGTCTATGTACATTCGTAACAACGATTTTATGTCGAAATTTCCAACCTTAGTCTCCGGATCCCCCCAGATACAGGTTTGTGTACATTCGTAGCAGCGACTTTAGGTCGCGAATCCTTTAACGATTTTATGTTGCAACCCACTAACCTTGGTCGCAAGATAAACCCGCTACTACCGATACACATCACTTTTTTCAATTACTTCAATATCATAACCATCAGGATCTTTAATAAAAAAGAATCTTGCTATTAATACATTTTGATTATAAAAATTTTTGATTTCTTTAGGGTAATAACTATTCTTTTGAGCCTTGTTGTAGATAGCCTGTAGGCTATCAGTAGCGAAAGCCAAATGCCCGTAGCCATTACCGATTGTATAATCTACCGTAGTGTCACGATTCCAAGTTAGCTCCAATTCAAACGAAGTTTCATCGTTGCCAAGGTAGATAAGAGAAAAATCATTAAAGTCGATACGTCGTTTCACTACCAACGCAAATACATCATGATAAAATTTAATTGAGCGATCAGCGTCTTTTACTCTGATCATTGAGTGAATCATTTTTGCCATTACTTTACCTATGGAATTTATATGTGTGAACTCTACGCATCAACAGAGCCTCATCGTTACGAAGTAACCAAACGTTCTATTCGCATTCAAGGAGCTGTTACTAGCCTCGCGTTAGAAAATGAAATATGGCAAGTATTAGAAACCATAGCTCAACGGGAAGATCTAGGCCTTGCCGAGTTTATTTCCTTACTTTACCAAGAAGTGATTGAACGTCATGGTGAGATTAAAAACTTGGCGTCTATGCTGCGTGTTACTTGCTTAACTTATCTTGCAAATAATAATGCGCTTAACGTAAGAAGTGGTAGTAACTGAGTACTACGTTTTAATGCCGATCCAAAAAGCGTTGCCATGTGATATTGGGATTAATAACCCGGATCGGGGAAATAACCTGCTTGAGCAAATGAAAAGGTGGGCGCGTAACTTCATGTCCATCTTGCTTTAAACCCAATAAATATTGAAAACTGTCTTTAGTCCCGAGCTGAATAGCTGATATTCTGATTTGTTGCTCGAAGTTTAGTCGTAAACTGCTGATCGCCGTTTTCATTCCCTGCTGATCAACATTGGGTAAACCACATTTTTGTAGATACCCCTGTCTTTCCCCCTCTCCAGAAAACCATATTCTAACTTTCTCGCTATAACGACCAGTTTTTGCTGGTAAATCAAACATAAGACGTCGATGTCCTTGCTGTTTTACCAATGTTAGATATTGCTCCAGTCCTGCTTGCCATAATGCGGGATGAATAGGCACCACTCGCGGTTGAATTTTGCCATGGGTGTTAAAGTGAAGTACGTGAACGTGGTCTTCGTAGTAAACATCATTAAGTGTAAGTGAGCCAATTTCATCACTATACGCACCAGTGTAATAACTCAGCAAAGGTAGCCAAAAATGCCAATGTTTAGGCTGCTCACGCTTTAGTTTTTCATCTGAGTAGATATAACCGTTAAACAAGGTATGAAGCTCCATAGTGGAAAATGCTCTGCGGCCTAAATGAGATTTCATACTGTAGTCAACGTATTGAGTATACTAAAGATCTTAAGTTTAACGGTTTTTAGTCTTTTTCGGAAGTTTGATAGTCACCTTCCCATCTGGAGCACAGGCTTGTCCGTCGGCAGGAGCGTCATAGCGTCACCTTCACATAAACTCCTAGAAAGAATCTCGACGTAAAAGCATAAAAACAGTCGCGACATTAAGTCTTTGCTACGAAAGAAAGATTAATTCTGGGAGTATGATTTTATGAATAAGAATATTTAAAATTTAGGCAAGAAAAAAGCCGCGTCTCCGCGGCTTAACTGATTGGACTAATCATTCTTTGCTTAACTACCAGTTACAGTGTCACAAGCTACTGAAACATCGATGGTTTCATCTGTTCCATCAGGCGTAATAGACGTTGTAAATGGTGCTGAAATTCGAGGGTCTACACTAACCGCATATGACGCAACATCACCGTTTAGTGCTGACAGTGCAAAAGTACCATCACCATTGTTCGCTGCTGTGCGGAATGGCTTAGTCGTACTTGATCTATACTTTACAATCGCACCTGGGATAACTTCTGTTACTGTCGTATCGTTAGAACATACAGCTCTAACAGTTACATTTTCATTAACAGTGGTTTGAATTGGATTTGCTAGCGTGATCGAAACTGGACCACTACATACCGGAACTTCAGCATTCGTTGATGAAGCATTTCCCCACACGTTACCTGCAGCATCACGGATAACTACACGTGCTGTTGCTGTTGAGCTAATACCATAACGCGCTGAAGTGCTAGCTGACACAACTGTTTTTGACGTACTACCACCGCGTAAATAA
The DNA here is from genome assembly GCF_004208845.1 of Pseudoalteromonas sp. CO348. Taxonomy (NCBI): domain Bacteria; kingdom Pseudomonadati; phylum Pseudomonadota; class Gammaproteobacteria; order Alteromonadales; family Pseudoalteromonadaceae; genus Pseudoalteromonas; species Pseudoalteromonas sp. CO348. Next base: position 42,016 of record NZ_SGPI01000029.1, read on the forward strand.
CTTGATACACTTGCATCAGCAGAGGTCATACTTACATATAGACCTGAACTAGGAACAGCATCGCCAGTCACATTAACAGTGATACCTTGCGTACAAATTGGAACTGAACGAGACAGTGTAAAAAACGTAAGGTGATCGGTTTTAAAAGATGCTTTGTAAGCAGTACCTTCAGCGTTTAACACACCAACAGTTGCTTTATTCGTTTCTGACTGCCATTTACCAGTATCTTCGTTATTTGAAGAAACATCAAACTGGTCTCCTGTTTGAATTGTTCTATCACCCGATGGTGCTAAGGTTGCGACAGGAAGTGAAACTGAAACATCGATCTCTTGGCTAAATTGCTTGATCTTAGTTCCGTTGTTATCTTGCATAACGATATTACTTACACCAACTGGCTTTTTAATGCTGGTTGTACTACCTGCACTCAACCCTGCAGGCAAAACAGCTGAAATCTTGCTAGACGTCGGATCTGCAGAGCCAACAGTTAATGATACAGAAGTACCTGTAACTGCATTACCACTTGCATCTCTTAGTTGTACCCCTGCAGGAATCGTTACATCAGAACCTGCTTTACCTTTTGCAGCCGCTGCTGTAATAGGAGAGGCTGTTGTAGCGTCAGCCACACTTTCAGAAACGCTTGCCTCAGCAACTTCGTCACCACCTTTTGACACAAGCGCCAATTCAGCTTCTAGCGTTGCTGCCGAATCTTCATTACTTAAGTCGATGTCAAAGCTTTTTGAAAAATAACCATCAGCAGCGACTACTGCAGTTACAATCCCAACATTCGCCCCTTCTTTTACAGTAAAGGTATAGCTACCATCTTCTGTAGCAATCTGAGTGATTGCGTCGCCATTGACGTTAACCAAATTTGAGGTTGGTTCTCCATCTTCAAAAAAGGTAATTGTCGCCGGCGCAACGATATCAACAGTATCAACATCAACTACATTACCACTTACAGCAAATGCTAAAGCTGCTGGAGTTTCTGGTGCAACAACCACCGGATCTGTTGGCTCAGGTGGCGGAGTGATTACCACATTGTTATCGTCATCGCTAAAACAACCCGAAAGTGCCAAAGCTGAAGCTACAGATAAAGCGAGTAAAGATTTTTTGTTCGAAATCATGATTGGTCCTTGTTCCCTTTTTTGAAAGTGCCAAGCGGCACTAACGCGCGTTTTATTACATCGAAACTTAAATATAGAGAAAGTTCAAAGATTGTCCAGCTAGTAATTAAAATATTTTTATACTAAGACTTGCTAGTTAGTTTTTGATTGGCATGAGCTTTTACTTCATAACCTTGGGTTATCGTAACGACTACTGACATTTTTTATATACAAGGTCGCACGGCAACACCTTTTAAAAGAAACCACTGAATGAGAAACAGACACAAAAAAGCCGCATTTAAGCGGCTTTTTAATCTTACTAAGATGTAATTTGCCTTAATGAAGGCTAACCTTAGTCGATAGTTATTAAGAACCAGTTACTTCGTCACATGCTACAGTGATTTCAGCTGACTCATCAGTACCATCTGCTGTGATAGTAAAGTTTTGAGCGCCTAGGCCCGCAAACTTAGCACCACGTGGTACTACGCGTACTTCATATGAAGAAGCTTCTACTAGGTCTGTTAGCTCGTATGTACCGCCAGTACCAGTAGCTGATTCAAAGCCTTTGTTTTCTAAACGGTATTTAACTACAGCACCTGTTAGTGGTGTCGTTACTGTGTTGTCGTTTTCACAAACAGCAGTTACTGCGAATGACTCAGCAACCAGTGTAACAGGGTTAGATAATGCAACGTTTACGTTACCACAAACTGACACTTCAGTTTCGCTATCGAACCATGTGTTACCGTTTTTGTCTTTAACAGTTACACGTGCAGTTGCATCAGCAGCAATACCTTTTTGTGATGCCTTGTTTGCAGAAATAACAGTTTGTGATGTAGAACCTGCTTTTGCTTGTACAGAAGCTTTATAGTCGCTAGATTCCATCTTAACAGTTAAACCGTTAGCTGGGATTTCGTCACCAGAGAAAGTTACATTGATGTCTGATTGACATGCAGCGAATGTATCTACCGCAGAGAAAAACGTAAGGTGGTCAGTCATGAATGAGCCAGCATATGTGCCGTTTGTTTCATTCAAAGCACCAACAGTTACTTTGTTTGTCTCAGTAGACCAAACACCCGTGTCTTCGTTGTGAGAAGTTAGCGTTAGTTCATCACCCGTTTGTACAACTTCACCGCTACTTAGTGTAGTTGTTGCAGGAATTGCCATTGTTACTTCGATAGACTGGCTGAACTTCTTGATTTTATTACCAGCATCGTCGGTCATTACGATGTTAGTTACAGCAACTGGAGTTTTAACTTCAGCAGCACCTGCTTCGTTAAGACCTTCAGGAAGAATAGCACCCGCACTTGCTGACGTGCTATCAGCAGCAGTAACATTTAGTGAAATTGTAGAACCAGATACTGGGTTGTTGTTTGCATCAAATAGCTGAGTATTTGCTGGAACCGAAACGTCAGCACCTGCTTTACCAGATTCAGCTTTTGCAGAGATTACTTCAGCAGTTGTCGCATCAGTTACAGAAGCTTCTACAACTTTATCAGCTAGGCCTTCAGCGTTCTTAGAAACAAGCTCTAGTTGAGCAGGGACTACAGACTCGCCTTCCGCAAGTGTTAAATCAACAATAAAGCTCTTAGATACATAACCTTCAGCTGTTACGTTAACAGTAATTGAATCAACAGAAGCGCCTTCTTTCAGTGTGAAAGTAAAGTCACCTTCAGTTGCGTCAATCACGTTTACTGCAGTGCCATTTACGTCAACAGTGTTTGCACTTAGTTCACCATTTTCAAGTAGAGTTACTTGAGCTTTGATCGCGTCGAAGTCTGCATTAACAACGTTGCCGTTTACAACTAGCGATAGCGCATCAGGAGTCTCAGGTGCAACGATTACTGGATCAGTAGGCTCCGGTGGAGGCGTGATAGTTACGTTGTTGTCATCATCGCTAAAACAGCCTGAAAGCGTTAGCGCAGACGCTACAGAGAGCGCAAGAAGAGATTTTTTATTTGCAATCATGATTAGTCCTTGTTTTCTTTTTTATTAACAACGCCACGTTAGCGTGTTAACACATAAAAAAAGCCCCATTGCTAGCAATGAAAGCTTCAAATTAAAATTTGCATTACAGACAGGGACTAAGTCACTCCCTGACCCGATTCAACATGGGCTTTACAGTCAAAACTATGACCAAGATATAAACAGCCCACAATGACCCCGCTAATTTATCACAGTAAAGCGCTAGATCCAACCGCTTGATTTAGTTTGAAAGTAGGATACCGTTGGTACACTAAATACACAATGAATGAAGTTAAATTTATCGCAAATAATTGCAACATAATGATTATTGATTAACGAGGTTTAAATTGTAAATGTGTAGCGATTGCTTCAATGCAGCTATCTTCACGAGCGTCACGATATAAAGTTAAAAAGAGAATCGCGACCCGAAACCACGGGGTTACTCCGCACGGCTTACTCCGTGAAAACACACCTAAATACCACTTTGGTAGCAGTGGGTTATCCCGCGATAAACGCATCGCGACATAAAGTCGCCGCTACTAATTATCGCAGGCTTACCCGTGACCATCTCTTATTTATAGGTCAAATACACTTCTCTTAGTCGAGCCAAGTTACTATATACATAGCTGCTCGATAAACGACCTTGATTGAGGAATGTTTTATCAATATTAACCGGTGTATTTACTAAATGGCCGCGACCTACAGCAATGGCATTTTTTGATTCACCAATTCGCGTACTTGCAGCATGGCGCCACGCCTCATTTCCTTTAACTTGACCATAACGTGTTGGTGCCATGTCTTTTCTAGGTGTAAGTGGAATGCTAAAAGATATACCCGCGATTTGCACATCAGTATCTTGCGCAAATATGGACACGTAACTGTCACCAAACCAAAAGCGCGTTTCTAGCTTAACGCCACTATCCTCATAAAAGAACTTACCAGCTGTGGCATGAAAACTAACATCTTGCTCAACCCAGTTATAACGATAAGACAAGGTTTGATAATCCTTATCTAAGTCATAATCATCGTACTCAAAGTATCCAAGCTCTGCTGAAAATTGATGACGACCATTGTCACTCAACCAAGTTGTTTCGTTCTTAATACCTGTGTAATCATTAAACTCTTTAAAAAAGCCGATATGTGTTTGGTTATAAATACCATAAGGCAGTGCAAATGTTTGATAGATAGTCGCTTGTGTTAAGCCACTTTGTTTAGCCAAACGACCAAATGCTTTTCCATCATCATAGTCACTCGTATTCGCAACTTCGGTTTCGGCACTTAAATTAATACCACCGCCATACCACATTGGTACATCAACATCTGCTTTTAAGGCGAGTGAGAAATCATAAACTCCCAGCTCCGTTGCCAACCTTGAGTCCAGTGCAGGACCAACGGTTAATCTTGGTTTAAAGTACGCGCTATTTGCCTTTGGCATACCAACCCAAGACACACTACCAATTGGATCCATTTCGCCTCGACGAATATCCATATCAGGTGTAGTGCCAGTATTTACGAACTCTCTATAATTATTAATGTGGCCTCTCAATGCCAACATTGGAATACCACGATTTAGCAATTGAACAGTAAACTGCGCGTTCGGCTCGTTCACATGTTCAGCAATACGACCTAATACTAAACCTATTGCATCTATGTCGTTGCGATTAAAAACATAGTTTTCAAAACTCACGACAACATGAGGGTCTCGATTGAAGCCAACACTTACCGACTCAAAGCCGTCTTCCAAGAGCGCCGCTTTTAAAGCGCGCGTTTGCATTGTTAGAGATTTTTTATATTCATCACGCTCTGTGACTTCTTTTTTCGCTTCAGGAAGAGGTTTACGGGCGAGACGGCGCTGCTCCTCATAATGGGCTTTAAATGCGGCTTCTCGCTTGGCGTCTGCGTCAAGCATTGGCGCTGGAGCTGCTTCTAATGGGTCATTTAATGTTGCCTGCTCAAACAAAGGCATGGAGAAGTTTACACCCCAAAAGGTGTCTTTTTCAGCGTGATCAGTATTACTGTAAAACTTACTGGTAAGCGTTAAAGTACCCACATCGTAAATCCATGCTTTTGGTACTGTTAAGCGCAAACCGGCATTAACCGCATCAGCATCATGTTCCACTTGCACAGCTAGCCAGTCTAGTGGCTGCCACTCAATACCCGCAAACGCACTATCCATTTGCCCGGTTGCACGATCGCTTACCGCAAAACCTGCTGAGAATCTAAAGTCGTTCCATTCACGAGACCCTACCAAATAATAGGTTTCATAGTTATTTGCCGCTCCGCCTAAATCTTTACCGCCGATAGCAAGATTAAACCACTCTTTAGGCACAAAAGGGAGTTGGTATTTTAAGTTAAACGAAAGGTCACGAGTTTGCCCTTCAGCCTCTACTTCGGCCGTAAACATATTGTCATGCATTGAACTTGCTGCTATTTGACCACTTACCTCTAAACCATCAAACAGTCCCGCAGAAAAAATGTAATTATGGCCATCCACGTACCTTAGTCCACGAAGATCTAATTGGTTATTGTAACCAATATCTATATTTCCCTTTTCAAGCACCTCGGCAGTAGGGGTATTAAAAATACCAGTGTACCCTGCAAATGCTGTGTAGCTATTTATTTGGGTATCAGCTAAAACAGGCATGCTTGCAAGTGTAATACTACCTGCAAGAATCGTATTTATTTTTAACATGTGCGCAGACCGATTTTTATTTTCAATTCTTGAATTAAATGTGGCAGAGCAAATTAACCAGCTCAGCCACCGTTATAAGTATTATGTAGACATCGTACAATGAAGTATAGAAAAACCCAACTTCGTAGCGACAGCAGCACCGAAACACCACTCCACTAGCTGCGCCCCGAGATAAAAGCATCGCGACATCAAGTCACTGCTACGAATACATAACTCCGCGATAAGAGCATTACACGTTTCTTAAATTAACCACTTTCTGCTCAGACTCACGTTGCGCTTCAAGCACTTGGCGTTTTTCATTCCACACCAAATCACAAATACCGTCTGTAGGATTAAAGCCTGTAGGCGCCTCTAACAACAATTTACGAATAAGCTCATGATCAAAATTATGACAAGCCGTGTCCATTGCACTCATAAAAGACTCTAGCTCTGCCATTGGTAGTTTTACCTCGTTGGCCGTCATGATCCGTGGATGAGAGGTTTCTTCTACATTGTCACCAATCAATAACTCTTCATATAACTTTTCACCTGGGCGCAATCCTGTGCATTCGATCTCGATATCGCCATGAGGGTTTGACTCTGACTTTACCTCTAGGCCAGAAAGATGCACCATTTTGGTCGCTAAGTCTTTGATCTTAACAGATTCACCCATATCTAACACAAATACGTCACCACCCTTACCCATAGCACCCGCCTGAATAACTAATTGCGCAGCTTCCGGTATGGTCATAAAAAACCGGGTGATATCTTTATGCGTTAAGGTAATTGGTCCACCTTCTTTAATTTGCTTACGGAATAGAGGCACCACTGAACCACTAGAACCAAGCACATTACCAAAACGTACCATGCAAAAACGGGTATTTTTAGACGTTACTTTACTTTCAGCCAAGGCTTGTAACACTAACTCTGCCATACGCTTGGTTGCACCCATTACATTGGTAGGGCGCACCGCTTTATCTGTAGAGATTAATACAAAGGTCTCTACTCCTGCGTTAATAGCGGCTTTAGCCGTGTAATAAGTACCAAATACATTATTACGAACACCCTCAACAACATTTTGCTCTACAAGCGGTACATGCTTGTAGGCTGCGGCATGATAGACAGTTTGCACCCCAAAGGCTTTCATGCAAGTTTCAATACGGTTGATACGTTGCACCGACCCCATCACTGGTACTATTTCCAATGATACACCTTTATTCAATGCAAGCTGATTCAGCTCCTTTTCAATGCTATATAAACCAAACTCAGACACTTCAAAAAGCACCAGCTTTTTAGGTCCATTTAATATAATTTGCCTGCATAGTTCAGAGCCTATAGAACCGCCTGCACCGGTTACCATAATGACTTTATCTTTTATATTTGCAGCCATCAGCTCTGCTTGTGGCGCTACTGGGTCTCTGCCCAATAAGTCTTCAATTTCGACTTCTTTTATCTCATTAAGCTGCGCCTTACCGTCAATAACATCGGCCATACCTGGCACCGTCATCACCTCGAGCGGTAGTTTTTCTAACTTCGTGAGTATTTCTTTACGGCGAGAACGCGATACGCTTGGTAAAGCAAGCAAAACCTTATTCACTCGCTTTTTGTCTATCAAATTATAGATTTCGTCAAAGGCGACAACGGGGATCCCTTGAATAATCGCATTGTGCTTGGTAGCGTCGTCATCTAGATACGCCGTAACATAATAGTCAGGCCCTGTTGCTAGCGCAGTAGCTAACTGCCGGCCTGCATCTCCAGCGCCATAAATAACCACTGGGGTTTTAGTAAATGAGGTTAATCGCCAAATAAGTGCTCTTACTAAAATACGCGAACCACCCACAGAAAGTATCATTAACCACGCATAAATAAAGGGCATAGTTCGAGGGATTGCAGTTTGCGTAAAAAATGACGACAACACTAAAATCACGGTACTAATAACAGTACCAAGTACAACAGCACCGACTGCATTTGCCCCAACGTAACGGAGCACAGCACGATACAAACCAAGTTTTACGAATATCACCAAGCTAATGGGGAGTAATAACGCGAGGATTAACCAGTTTTTAAAATTAGCCAGTGGTGCAAAGCTATCAAGGCGAACAATAAGCGCTAACCAAAAGGCTGAGACTATAAAAACTGAATCTAATACGAGCGTGAGAAGTCGTTTTTGGCTACGAGAAGCGCCAAGTAAAGCGCGAAACCAACTATCCATTGTGTTCCCTTTTTATTCCAATCCGAATTAAAACCGCAGACGAACTAAAGCATAGTACATGCTGCAGTATACACAAAAGTAGCAAAAATGTATGAGGAAAATATGAAGAAGCTTAAGTTTAAGACAGAGAACATCTTAAACTAGTGTTTACCAACCCTATCTCCAGAACCACTGCCAGTTACGGTCATTACTATATATTTAAAATAATTAGCCACTGTCAAAGTATCAATCATTTTCCTATCTGTTGTCGCAAGTAATTCAGGGGTAGACATATCGATTTCATTCACCTGCGCGAGACCAGTAATTCCAGGCCTAACCGAATATATGTCTTTAGCTTCTCTCGCATATGTGAGCTCTTCTTGATTGTAAAGACCAGGGCGCGGACCTACCAAGCTCATTTCACCTTTTAGTACATTCCAAAGTTGTGGAAGCTCGTCTAGTTTTGTTTTGCGAAGAAAATGCCCAAATGGTGTAATCGAAGAAGAACTCGCAAGGTGGCTTGCCACAGAAGCCGTATCTACTTTCATCGTTCTAAACTTAACTAAAGTAAATGGCTTTTTATTTCTACCAACACGCTCTTGAGTAAAGATTGGTGAGCCAGTATCAAAGAGGCCAATAACGTATAAAATAGCCAAGAAAGGAAATGCGAATAAAAGGCCAAACAAGGCAAATAAAAAGTCGAGTAAACGTATCATTAAATATTCCATGTCTTAATTTTTAGCTGAAAGTTTGAAACCGTGTTCGATAGAGTAAGGAGGTTTCCAATTTAAAGTATTCTTAGTGTGAGTGATATCTATTTGCAATGATCCGGTTAATCGTTCAACGACTTCTTGCTTACCAAACAACCTACCAACTAGGTTAAAACACCATAAAGGCACGGGTAGTGAAAGGTTTGGCTTACTTTGTGCTCTCGCCATGAGCGACACCATCTCAGCAGTTGATATATCGTTATCATCACTAACCAAAAAAATTTGGTTAGCGGCCTTTGGGTGTTCAATACACACTTTGATTAAATCCACTAAGTTATAAACAGATACTAAACTGCGCTTGTTACTGTCTATTAATCTGAACGGTAATGGTAGCCCCTTACTAACAAGTTTCATTAAAGATGCAAAATTAGCTTTCACACCTTCTCCATAAACAAGTGGTGGACGTACAATGACTATCTCCATCCCTGTTTGCTTACCAAGCTCCATTAGCAATCGTTCAGCTTCTGACTTAGAAACACCATAATAATCTTCCGGTTTTGGTGTATCTAATGAAGTAAACGCTGGTTTTCCTGTTGTACTCTCCCCATTCACTTTTATGGTGCTAACAAATATAAAGCGCTTTACTTTAGCTTTCGCAGCTTGCTTAGCTAGATTTAAAGTGCCAGCTGTATTCACTGCTCTAAAATTGGCTAATGGGTCAACAGAGCTGTCATTCATTATATGAACTCGCGCAGCACAGTGAATTACGCAACTAACATCACTAAGCGCATCTGAGTAGTCAGAGTTCTCATCTAGATTATGCGTATAAACCTGTCCTAAGTCTGATTCTTTTCGACCCAAGAGCTTCAAAGTATTTGAGCTTTTTAATTCGCTAGCTAACAAACTACCTACAAACCCAGAATAACCTGTAATCAATAAACTATTCATTTTTCGTTTCGACAAGACAAAATTGATGCTGACATTTCTTTCATAATATTCGATCGAGTGTACTTCATATTAAAGTCTTTTCTATCAGTATACTCACTATCAAGACTATTTAACGCGCTGTAGGCTGCCTTCTCATCTCCTGGATAAAACACAGCTGCATTACTTACCTCACCTCTAATAAATTCCGCAGCATAACCACTTACTCCTGCTAAAATTGGCTTACCTGTAGCTGCATACTCAAATACTTTAGAAGGTAAAACTTTTTTAAAAGCAGGATAGTCATTCAAATGTAAAAATAATACGTCAGCTCTAGAATACTCTTCTAGTAGTTGCTCGCGATTAACTGGAGGGTGAAAAGAAATGTTTTCAATACCTTTACAATTTGAGAGTAGTAAATCCTTGCGTCCGCCATCACCTATTATTTTAAAGTGATACTGCTGTTTACCTGCTTTAGCAAGCTCAGGGATTATAGTATTCAATCCTTGCCCTTCCCCTATATTCCCAGCGTATAAAACCGTTTTTACTCTGTTATTACTTTCAGAACTTACATTTTGACTTTCAAAATCCAAAAACTCTTTATCTATACCATTAGTAAAAAACGTATATTTTGGACTTTTGTATCGTGAATAAAAGTACTCTTCAAAGCCTTTAGATACTAGGTTAATATGGTCCGAATTCGAGAATGTATAGCTTTCAATTGCCCCCAAAATTGGCTTCATGATGAATGCTAGCTTAGGGTTTAATACATCTTTTATGGTGTCTACAAAAATATCTCGTACATCTAAATAGAGAGGCAACTTCTTTTTTTTCGCTATTCTCGCACCTAAAAATGCAGTAAATAGCCGTGAGCTAGTGGCAAAAACTAAGTCATACTGCTCATCTTTAACAGCTTGATTCACTCGCTTGTAAAAAGTAAAAAAGGATTTTACTTGATCAAGCATACCACTTTTATGCGAAGGAAGCTCTACCCGGCGTAATCTTACATTACCATCAACTTCTTCTGTTTCAGCTCCAGCATTAAAACTAGCATACCGGTTCGGCATAGTTGTAATCACATCAACTTCGATTTTTTCTCGCTGCTTTAATTCCTCAACTAAAGCGGTGGCTCTAAACGAGCCAGCACAAAGATCGGGTTTAAAGTAAAAGGATAAAACAAGTATTTTCACACCAATCCCTTAATCATTCTTATTTCAGTTTGTAAACTACCGTTATCAAAGCTGATTTCGACTTTTTTGTTTGCAACAGATTTTCCAAATTCAGGATGCCACGTACTATCTTTTAACTGCAAAATACTTTTACTAGCCAATACACACAACCTGGTACCGTGCTTCAAAATCTCACATTCATAATCAGAGTTTTGAACAACATCAAGCTCAGGATGGATATGTAAGTGAAAACAAGCAGCCTTTGCATGTGATAATTCATCTTTAATTTCTACCCTGTTACTTAAACATTCTACTTTTCTAGTATGAGTAACTTTAGGGTGTTGTTTTAAATAACCATCGTGACTAGCGACCAACAATGCGCACCCATCATCAAATTTTGCCATTTTTAACTTTGAATATGCTCGCTTAGCAACTCTAAAGCCAGACCAAACTTGTGAGGAGCTTATACCTTCAACAACAATCGTATTGTGTGCTGAAGTTTCACGTTGCCTCAAGCGCTCTTCACTAACGCCATAAAGCGAAGTACCTGAATTTACAAAAACTCTTTGTGTCCCTATTGATAGTTCAAAACTTAAAGTATCAGCATGCGCGTGACCTGGGAGATAATCAGGCCCTACATTAGCGTGATCAAAGATAAGAGTATAGTCATCCAGAGCCACTCTGCTGTACCCACTAGCAAAGTTCGTTATCAACTTTTTACAATCAATCTCAAATAACAGTCCCAGTTTTTGAGCGTAGCTAAAAATATCTTGAGGCTTCTTAGCAATTCCTATAGCAGCATCATTAAAAAAGCTAACCTCGCCATCAGGGTGAACCATCGACTGAAGCCAGCTAAGCGCCTTTTCTGCAACAGTTTTCCACCTATCAAGGTAATTTCTTAACAAATCACTATCACTTGTATTTGCTAGGTCTATTAACTCTAGTAGATCCCAAAGTAATATCTCATGATACATCGGGGAAAGTTCAAAATGGGCGCCATCTTCCAAAAACTGCTCAGATATTTCTTTCTCTAAAATATCAACCCCTAATCTTAAATAACGCTCAGCTTGGACACCATCCAAGTATGCCCCTACGAATGTCAAGGCTTTAGCATTTGCAAATAAGTGATTCCCGAGAATGTGATATTCTATTTGTTTGGAAAGAGCCTCGGCTTGCTCTAGCATGCTTCTACTATATTTAGGAGGAATAGATTTTTGTTTGCTGCACCATTTAACCCAATTAACCAATCGTAATGAAATAGGATATGGCTCCCAACCATTTCCCAGACAAGGAGGGTTTTCATCTATCCAGCGTTCTATCACTACTCGGTGTAAATCGTATCTTTCATGAGAGTCATGGGCACTCAAATCATCAAAATAATGAAGGTTATATAACCAAAGCTTAGTTTTACTCGGACAATTCCAATCTAATGGCGTTGATATATCTCCAGGTTGATTTAAGAACTCTACAGTACTTTCTGAAAATATGCTTTGCGGATTAAGCTCTAAGCCCCCCCAAATCCACTTTTTACGCGAAGATGAAGTTACTTTAGATACTTTCGGCTTTGTCAGCCTATAAAAGACTCTATAGTAGATCTGTTGAAACTTAAGATATTTCAGAGTATGAAATACCTTAAGTGCCATTTTTATTCTATTGCTCATTGATTTCTTAATTGCTCAGCTATATCGATTGATACTTTTGCTACTTCAAAGATTTCATCTATCGAAATTGGTGCACATTTACCATCGCGAACAGAATCAAGAAATAATTTAGAGCACAGGTTTTGCCCTTTATCTTGCTTCCAAAGGTTCATTTTCTTAAATCCTGAAAATCCGTAAGCTTTTAGCTTTACAAAGTTATCCAACTGTAAGACTTTACCATTCGTAAATACCTCTACCCGCTCCTTGGGAAAACTCGCTGCACCATTCGCAAAGTAATGTATAGTACCAAATGACCCGTCGGCAAAGCCTAAAATTATTGCTGCTTTATCTTCAGTTACTTCTACCGAATCCGTATCTCCCATTCTTCGAGCTTGAACAGATACAATTTCACTTCCGGCTAAATAACGCATTAAGTCAACAAAGTGGCATGCCTCTCCAATTATCCTACCTCCACCTACATTTTTATCTTGTGTCCAATGTTCTGCAGGAATGGCGCCCGCATTCATAGTCATAATGAAAGATTTAGGTTCTTTAATTGGCTCTAATAGCAGCTTCATCTTTTGAATTTGAGGAGAGAAACGACGATTAAAGCCAACCATTAACTTAGGTGCTAAATCCTTCTTACAAGCCTTTTTATAAGCAGCCTCAACTTCCCCTAGTTCTTCATAGTTGATTGCCAATGGTTTCTCAACAAATACATTCTTACCAGCCTCAAGAGCTGCCTTTACAAAAGCTGCATGGCTATTGTGCTGGGTGACGATCGCAACAGTGTTAATGTCATCATTTTCAATCATGGCTCGTGTATCAGTAGTTGCTTCTACAAAGCCTGATTTTTCTCCATGAATAACTCCATTTATCCCACCTGACGTTGCGACACTATGAAGTTGTGCACCAGCTTTCTTAAAAGCAGGTATTAAAACTCGTGAAGCATAATTACCGGCACCAATAAATCCTATTACAGGTTCATTTGCTTGATAATTTACAGTGGGGTTCAATGATACTGTTTTAACATGCCGTGCTTGAGGTTCTGACTCAAACTGCAATAAAATTCCTAAGGCGCTCTTATCCGTAGTTAGTAGTTCATATGCATCACTTGCATTTTCAAACTTAAAACGATGTGTAATTAATGGTTTAACATCTAACTGACCACCAGCCATCATATCAAGAATTGCTTCAAAGTTACGCTGCTCTGTCCAGCGTACAAACGCAAGAGGGTAATCATTTCCTTGTTCCTCATAATTAGGATCGTAACGGCCAGGGCCATATGAACATGAAACTTGGAACGATAATTCCTTTTCATAAAAGTCGGCTCGGCTCAGTTCTAACCCTGTAACGCCTACAAGAATAATTCGCCCTCGCTTTCGACTCATTCGTGCAGCTTGTGTAACCGGCTCATTAGACTTAGTAGATGCAGTGATGATAACGCCATCAACTCCTACACCTCTACTAAATTCGAGTCCCACTGCAACTGGATCTTCGCCTTTTCCAGGGTTACAAGTCTCTGCTCCAAATTCTCTGGCCAACTCTAACTTAGCTTGATCATAATCTATTGCTAATACTCTACAGCCCTGTGCTCGTAACATTTGAACCGTTAGTAACCCAATTAGCCCTACACCTGTAACTACAAAGCACTCACCCATAGTCGGGTTGGCTAGACGTATACCTTGCAGGCCAATACTTGCCACCACTGTAAATGAAGCTTCTTCATCAGAAACACTATCCGGTATCTTAGCAACAAGATTCTTACTCACCCGTACAACATCAGCATGAGGGCCATTTGATACGACTCGATCCCCTACCTTAAAACCATCAACCTCTTTACCTAAACTATGAACACAACCAACATTGCAATACCCTAAAGGTAAAGGTTGGGCGAGTTTGGATTTGACAGCATCTAGAGTTGTCATCAAACCATCAGTCTGTACTTTTTCGAGCACCATTTTGACTTTATCAGGTTGTGACCGTGCCTTATCGATTAGGTTTGCTTTACCAAAATCGACTAGCATCCGCTCTGTTCCTGCAGAAATTAATGTTGTTGTCGTATTAATAATTAGGTGTTTTTTATTATCTCGTGGTACCGGTGATTCCACTATTGAAGAGCCACCTTTCGCCATGTCTTGTAATATTTGTTTCACTTTATGTCCTCATCAACCATGTCATGGAACGAAATATTCCAAGGCTTGAATTTTTCTAGAGCTGCTTCTGATAATTTAGAGTTCTTTTGTTCGGAAATATTTAAACACTTTAGAGCTTTTTGAATACTCCTTATATCAGAAGGATCAAAGTAATTTGCTGCTTCGCCACAAATCTCTCTAGAAAAAGCTGCATCTGATGTCAAAATTTGTTTCCCAAGCGTTAATGCTTCAATATATGGCAACCCAACAGTTTCAAACTTCGTTGGCATAAATAGTACATCTATTTTACAAAATATAGAGAGGAGTTTATCACTATCAACGACACCTATATTCTTAATTGAACTACACTTCTCAAGCCCTAGAGAAGCAAATTGATTATCTGTTAGTGTGACATACAATACCATATCTAGCTCTTCAAAGGTTGTGTCAAGATGCGGTAAAATTTCGAAGTTCTTGTGTGAATAATACAGGGCTGGATACAACAATTTTTTCTTGGGTTTAGCTAGTAAGTCTTCATATGTAAATTCATTCATATTAATGCTTTGTCTACCTGGGTAAACAACTTTAATAGAATCGCAACTTAAAAAGCCAAACCTCTTTAGCATTTGTTTTTTTATTGTTTCTGTCTGTACTACAATAAGTTCGGCTTGTTTAATAAAAAACCTTATTTTCAAGTAACGCAGAAGCCTTATAATAGAGCCTTTATTTAAAGATTTATTAAGATAAAATACACCAAAAGGAAAATAAGCCCACTGAATGTATACAATTTGTTTTACCGGCACACATGATGCAATATTACCTAAAGAAACAACCTTCTTCACTCTCAAATACTTAGCCAGTATATAAAACCCTACCAAATGAAATAAGAAATTCAATACAGGAACTTGAAATAAAACAGGTAAAACAATAACATCTGGACCTAATTTATGGCATTCCTTCAATCTATCTGAAATAGACTGACTTTTAACTATATAGATGTACTGCTTATCACTTTCCGCATAACATCTTTCCAATATAGTCAACCCTCCACCAGAACTTATATTAGAAGCATTTATGAGTATTTTATAACTTTTTTTCATCTTTAATTAAGTCCAATATTGTAAATGCAAATACAATCCAGATCCCGAAAAAAAAGGACCCATAAAACGAGTTAGAGGAAATCCCAGAAATAAGCCCTGTAAATAATTGAAGGGCAACACCCACCAGAAAAATATTATACTTTAGATGATTAGAACTTAGGCACCTCCTCTTTATTTCAAATGAGGCTTTAAATGCATTCCAAATAACTGCTAAAACAGGGAGAACAAACAGGAACAAACCAACAATACCGTTTCTGAAGAGAATCAATACATACATATTGTGGATATGATGATAACTACCACTTTGAGAACCTGTACTATCTTTTATTAAGGGAAACTCTGGGTGAGCATTAAACTCAGCCCCTACTCCAAGTCCAATTAAATACTCTATAGCACCAACATTCTCGCCTAATGTGCTCATCGCACCTTTAATTTCAGCAATTCTTTCAAAAGATGAACTATCAAGACCTGATTGACCAGAAAAGGTATATTGAAGTCTATCAACTAAAGAAAAAAGCATTCCTTGATTTAAATAAGCAATACCCGCACCACCTATAGCCAAAATAAAAAAGTAAAAGTAGGCACTTGAATACCTCCGAACATAATAAAATGCAAAACCTAAACTCAAAACCAAGACTACCCAATACTCTCTTTTAAAAGAAAGTATACTAAGCAAAATACCAACCACCAGAAATAACAACAACCACTTTTTATTGATATTAAATATCACATTTTCCTTTGAAATCACCCCATACAACAATGTAAATATTAGAAATGGAAATAAGAGAAATTGATTTAATCCAGCTCCATACCTTTCACCTAGAAAAAGAAGTATAACCTTACCAATCATTGCCAACAATGTATAAAAAAACAAAAAAGCAATGATATTATCAACTAATTTTTCTTTATCATGAGTAGTTCTTACATGTGAAAGTGCATAAATTATAAAAACAAATGATATTAGATATCTCACAGAATCTGAAAGAATATATTTAAAATCGGAACCACCTGCCCTTCCTATGAATATAGAAACAAAAAGTAAGAGTATACAAGAAAAAAACAGGCCACATAGAAACCTATCACCTCCAATTTTTTTATTCTTGCTGAAAAACACAAGTGACAGAATCAATAATGGTATTAGCTCTATAAAAGCTCGGAACATTAAAAGGAAGCTAAACACCCCTTTATTGTGAACAAATATAGTTATTAAAAATAAACTAAAAGTAACTCCGAAGGCAATAAACTTTAATGTATTTAGGTTCATCTTATCAACTAAATGACTTATTTATGAATTTATGAGAATTGGTAACCAACCTCTCAAGCTCATCGTAATTTGTATCATCATGCAAAATTTCTACGTCAGCCAGATCTCTTTCATCAGTTATAATTCGACTTTCTGAACCTATAGATAACAGTAAGCTTTCAATCCTATTTATGTTGTATCCGTGTGACACAGCTAGAAATGGTTTTCTAAAAATCAGTGCAAAGACAACACCATGAAAAGAATCAGTCACAATAAAGTCTGACTCATAAAATTCACGAATGAACTCTCTTGGGCCTATGTCATTTAAGTGCTCATCTACATATTTTCCAGGGTGAACATCTAAAGAGATTGCACGTACAATATCGTTCGTTAACTCTTTAACAGCTTTAACGGTCTTTGTGGTAAGAGCTGTCTTCTTTAAAAAATAAGTAACTATTCTTTTTTTCTTTTTGGTATTATAAAGACCTGTGTTACCCGTGTACTCTAGCCACTCTTCAGCAGTTAATAATAGAGTAGGATCTACAACATGCTCCATAGTTAACCGTAACGACTTCAGCTTTTCAACCATATCAGCTTCACGAACACTGATGCTCTTAAATTTGTTCAATTCATTCAGCATCTCGTTCAAATAACTATTGTCTGGTTGATAACTCCCCATACTAGAAGCATAAGAAATTTTTACGGCTTTATTATCAAAGTTTAATAAGTATGCTTTATCCAAAGTTCCGTCTGATGTCATACATGTCGGATTCCAAATTTGGTCACTGCCACTTAGAAGATAATCATAACGACCAGACAAACTCCCCAATGTTTCACTTGTTACGGGAGTAGAGTATTCTATTTGGTTAAAAAAACGTTTAAATCTATCTATTGCTCTTTTCTTAGGTATAACTCTTAATATGTCTTTAAAACTTCGCAAAACCCCTCTAGGGCTGAAATCTAGACGTATTAATGATAAGTTTTTTTTAACATGTTTATTTTCATAATCAATTAACTCGCACTCTCCATACCTTGACATTACCTTGTACGATGAAAAAGCTTGTAGCATTCCACCATAGTTTACTGTCTTTTGTACCGTAATAATTCCTATTTTTATATCTTTCACTTACTATACCTAACGCTCTATAAAATGAAGCACTTCTTTTATGTCCCTTCTTGGAGAAACACAAACAATATTTTCTTCTTTTGGATAACCTATCGCTAACATCATAATTACACTGTTACTATCAGGAAGGTCATACATCTTTCTTAAAGCCAGATCTGGCTTTATCATCTGGCTCCAATTCAAACAACAAGAACCCACACCTAAAGAGTGAAGACTATAAATGAAACTCATAGAAAAAAGACCACCATCAATCCAATGCTGATACCTCTCATTTCCAGAAATGAATGCTTTTAAATCAGCACTGATGATAGCTAGTGTGTGTATATTACCTGTAAACCCTTGATTGCCGTTCTGAATTGATAATAGCTCATCAATTTTTCCTTTTGATTTTACTATATCCACTCTCCATGATTGCCTGTTACAAGCCGAAGGTGACTTCATAGCATATTTAGTGGCTTCTTCAATTATTGCTAGAGGCACTTCTTTATTAGAAAAATCACGTAGCGAATACCTTGTTAGGAAAAAGTCACTTGGCTTTTCCAAAATCCCAAGCTCAGCCTCAGCCTTTTTAAGAACCTTCACTCCTGCCTTAACTTGAGATTTGTAGTTCAAAATCCATTCATACTTTTCTCTAAATAAAGTGGACTGTTTTGCTGTCGAGTTCTTTTTATAGAACTCCTTAATGGCATTTATCGCACCAAGTTCGTGAGCAGTTTTTAAATTTTGGTCAGATTGCCACAATTCAGTCAGAATATCAGCAACGAAGTGAGCATTAGCCCACCCTCTTTCAGGATCATTATCTCTAAAACTCAAACTTTTTTCTAAGCTGTGATATGACTTAGCAAGAATGTAAACACGCTCATCTGAATTTTTATGTTTTTTCCTCCAACCTCCATGCTTGATAACACGAAGCCAGTCATAAATAAATCCAACTAGCGTTAATACTGGCCTAAAGTATACTCTCACCATTTACCTCTTTATTTAATTTAAAAATAGTTCTCATAAACTCAGACGAGTATTTTTTATATAAAAAACACAAAGCCACTTCAGATAAAACAGTACTTATAGCTGCCCCAACAGCACCATATAAAGGTATAGTTACTAAATTTAGGGTTATATTTAAAACAGCAGTCCACCCCATACATTTTACCTTAATATTTATATTATTTTTAACCATTAGTAAGGCACCATAGTTACATGATAAAAATCTAATTGGGATTGCTATTGCCAAGCAATAGACTAACACCAGACTATCACTATAATCTGCACCAAAAACTAATGGTATAAATACATATGAGCCAACCATCACAGCTACTGAACAAACGGAACCAATTAAAAAGGTTTTAAACCTTAATTTCTCAAAAGCATTAATACGGCTTTGCTCATTAGAGCTAAACCATCTATGGAGTTTTGCCAGCATTATTTTCTGATAGTATATTCCTGGCAATATATACACAGAGCTAACAATCAGAAAAGCCACATTATAATAGGCAACCGTTTCAGCACCCACAATAACTCGAAGAAGCAATAAATCTGATTGAAAGTATACAAGATGCATCAAAATAGCAAACGAAAATGGAATTGAATTTTTCAACAACTCCCAGTCACTATAAATAGTAAATTTTGAGCTTTCAGCACGATAGAAAATAGAGTAGCCTATAGCAATAGTAATTATACTAACAGCAAGATAAGCAGAAGCAACGCTTGTCACACTTGCCCCCCAAACTAAGAAGACTCCCATAAGGAATAACAATCTTAATGTTGGTTGTATTATTTGAACAAATGACAAAGCATTATAATTACCATTCACTTGCAGAACGGAATTTAAAAACAAAAAAGCCCCATGAGAGTAAACAACTCCCAGAAAAATTGCTAAATGTAGCATTCCATAAAAATATAAAATTATTGATGTAATTGAAAAAATGATAAGAAAAGCTAAGGAATGAATTTTTAACATTCTTAATCTCATTTCTTTACTACAGCCACTTTTTTCAGATGCTATCTTCAAATAAAAGTCATTTAGGCCAAATGTTATTACTGTCCCTAACAAGCTACATAAAGTTAAAGCAACTGTTACATCACCATAGGCAGCTACATCTAACCATCTAGTTAAAATTCCCTGTATAAGAAAAGTGATGGCAATAGAAACAACAGTCAAACTTGCAACTCTTATAGTTGCGTCTGTAGATTTCATTTATTACCAAACACCTTTAGTATCAATAATCACACCAGATGTAGGCCTAATTTTTTTAAATTCTTTATGATCAACTAATAAGATGTGAATATCAGCATTATGAAGTGTGTTGTTCATACTGGACAAGTGCCTCCCGTAGTTACTTGGTAACAATTCTATATTTGGTTCTACACAGAGTACTGATCCTTTGTGAAATTTTGATATCTCAATAAATATATTTAACGCAGGACTCTCTCGAAGATCATCAATATCAGCTTTAAAAGCTAAACCATAACATGCGACCGTAATATCTTTTGCCGTTTTATCCGGATTAGCTTGTAAAAAATCAGCAATAGCTAATTTCACTTTATCAATTACCCACTGTGGTTTAGAGTCATTCACTTTACGTGCTGTATGTATAATTCGTGCTTCTTCTGGTGTTTTGCTAACTATAAACCAAGGGTCTACTGCAATACAGTGTCCTCCAACACCAGGGCCTGGCTGTAAAATATTAATACGTGGGTGGCGATTAGCTAACGATATAAGCTCCCATACATTTATATCTAGTTTATCGCAGATAATCGATAACTCGTTAGCAAAAGCGATTTGCACATCTCGACACGAGTTCTCTGTTAGTTTTGCCATTTCAGCAGTACGAGCATTAGTAATTACGCACTCGCCTTGTACAAAGGTTTTATATAACTCTACAGCTCGAGCAGAACAATTTGCTGTCATGCCTCCAATTACGCGGTCATTTTCTACCAACTCACGAACTACATGGCCGGGCAATACACGCTCTGGGCAGTGAGCAATATTAACATCAGCATTTTCTCCCGCTTGCTGCGGGAAACTTAAATCAGGGCGAGCCGCAGCTAGCCAACCTGCCATTTGCTCAGTAGCACCAACTGGTGAGGTAGATTCAAGAATAACTAAATCTCCTTTCTTTAGTACTGGTGCAATTGCTTCACTGGCTTTATGAATATATGTTAAATCGGGTTCTGGAATTTGAGAGTCGTTATTTTTAAAAGGAGTTGGCACCGCAATTAAAAAAGCATCAGCTTGCTCTGGTGAAAGCGTTGCTTTGAGATAACCTTCTTTTACGGCTGCATGAACAATCATATCTAGCTCAGGTTCAACGATATGGATTTCACCTCGATTGATTGTGTCTACGGCATGCTGATTAACATCCACACCAATTACTTTCTTTTTGCGAGAGGCAAACATCGCTGCTGTTGGCAATCCAATGTAACCCAAGCCAACGACCGAAATTGTATTAAATGACATACTTTCCCTTTGAAATCTTGAAGTTTAAAACTGCTTACTGGTGTTTATTTAGCTAAAATATCGCAGATTCTTTTGCATGCATTTCCATCACCATAAGGGTTATGGGCTCTGCTCATTTGCTCGTAGCTTTTCTCATTAATTAGCAGTTGTTCTAAAGAAGTGGTGATTGCTGCTACATCAGTCCCGACTAACTTTACTGTTCCAGCTTCTACTGCTTCAGGACGCTCAGTGGTATCGCGCATAACTAGAACTGGCTTGCCGAGGCTGGGCGCCTCTTCTTGGATACCACCAGAATCTGTTAAAATAACATGTGCTCTATTCATTAAATAAACAAAAGGCAAATATTGCTGAGGTTCTATTAAGTGAACATTGTCAATATCGCTTAAAATGCGATTAACTGGCTCTTGCACATTTGGATTTAAATGCACTGGATATAGGATTTGGCAGTTTGGATGCGCTTTTGCAGTCTTAGCCAGAGCTTCACAAATACGCTCAAATCCACCACCAAAGCTTTCTCTTCGGTGACCTGTAACTAAGATAAGCTTTTTGCTCTCATCCAACATGGGGAATTGTGCAGCTAGAGTATTGCTTAGATCGGAGTCTGTTTCTATTTGATGCTTAACCATTAGCAAAGCATCGATCACTGTGTTACCCGTAACAAATATATTTTCATCATGGTAATTTTCAACTAGCAAGTTTTGTTTAGAGGTCTCAGTGGGAGCAAAGTGGTATCTGGTAAGCGCCCCTGTAAGCTTGCGGTTTGCTTCTTCTGGCCATGGAGAGTATATATTGCCTGTACGCAACCCTGCCTCGACATGACCAACTGAAATTTGCTCATAATAAGCAGCTAAGCTTGCTGCAAATGTGGTTGCAGTATCGCCATGTACTAAGACCACATCTGGCTTAAACTCTTTAAGTACTGGAGTAAGCTCTAATAAAATTCGGCTTGTCACTTCTGGTAGCGTCTGCCCGGCTTTCATTAGGTTTAAATCATAGTCAGGTGTAATTTTGAATAACTCTAAAACCTGATCTAACATCTCTCTGTGCTGTGCTGTAACACATACTTTGGCATCGAAGCGTACATCTTGCTTTAGAGCGTGTACTAAAGGTGCCATTTTAATTGCTTCTGGTCTTGTTCCGAATACTGTAAGTACTTTCACAGAGTGTCCCTTTATTTTTTCTGCTGGTTTATTTAGAAATGCCGATTGGATTTTAGGAGGCTTTACTTGTCTTATTCAGCCTCCCTATTCATAACGCCCTATATCTTCATGCAGAGCTATTATTCTTCGAATTAAATTCGCAGTTGAGTAACCTTGATTGGTTATCTTTCAATCTCAACATAATGCCACTTTATACACATTGAGTTGTTATGTTGCACCAACTTCGGCTTGCCCTATGTCTCACAATAACAACTCATCTTATTGGTCATAACATAAAGTCGTTGCTGAGGGTCGCAACATAAAGTCGCTGCTACAAGTCGTAACGTAAAGCCGTTGCTACGAGTCGCAACGTAAAGTCGCTGCTACGGGTTGCAGCGACATAACCTGCTATGCTTTATCTGATTTGTATTCGTAGTTGTAGTAGCCGTAGTAACCATAAGCGTTGGTTGATTTACGAACAACACCGTTGAATACCACCCCTTTTACATCAATACCATTTTGCTCAAAACGATTTCGTGTAATTTCTAGCTCTTTTGCATGGTTTTGGCCAAAACGGGTTACTAGTAATGTTGTACCTGCGTGGGCACTCACAATTGCAGGGTCTGTTACCGCTAAGATTGGAGGAGTATCAACAATAACTAAGTCGTACATTTTGCTCACTTCCCCAATCAACTTGCTAAAGTTTTCATGCATTAGTAGCTCAGACGGATTAGGCGGTATTTGGCCTCGGGTCATTACTTGCAGACCTTCTACTTGGCTTGGCTTAATCACTTGCGCTAGGTTCAATCGGCCAGAGAGATAATCACTTAAACCGTCATCCCACTTCATACCAAACTGAGTTTGCAGGTACCCTTTACGCATATCAGCGTCAATAACAAGAATGCGTTTGCCACTTTGCGCCAGCACGGTTGCAAGGTTTACGGTAATAAAGGATTTACCCACGCCAGGACTTGGACCTGAGATGGCAATAACATTGTTTTTTGCCTCTAGCATAGCAAAGTGCAAGCTGGTACGAAGACTACGCAGTGCCTCAACAGAAAGGTCCGCTGGGTTATCCATGGCGAGTATAGATTTTGCCTTTGCCACTTTGCCCTTGCGTGCCTTTGCAAAACCTGTGAGTTTTACTTGGTACTCTGAGAAGGGCACGCTGGCGTATACAGGCAAACCCAATGCTTCTATTTCCGCTGGGTCTTCAATACCTTTATGCAGCGCTTTTTGCACAAGCACGATAGCAACAGCTAACATACCGCCCAGCATGATTGCCATCACAACGATTAGCGCTTTTTTAGGTTTGACTGGCTGGGTAGTATTTACCTCTGCGTAATCTACTATGCGAACATTACCTACCGTACCCGCACGCACAATATCTAGCTCTTGCGTTTTACCCAAAAGCAGCGTGTAGATTTCATTATTTACTTCTACATCACGCTTTAAGCGTAGCAGCTCGCGCTGAGTCTCTGGTAAGCCTTGTACTTCACCAGCTAATTCGTTGCGTTGGCGCTTTACTGTATCAATTTGCTCTACCACACCGCGGTAAGAGGGGTGTTCACGCTTAAATTTACGGCCAAGCTCTAAACGCTTTAGCTCTAACTCTTGCAGTTTAGTTTCTAGTTTTACAATTTGTTCTAAAACGCCCTGTGTTTCTAGGCTAATATCAATAGACTCTTGGCGAATTTGATAGTCATTAAAGGCTTTTTCTGCGCGCTCTAGGTTACGCTTAACTTCAGGAAGCTGCACTTCTAAAAATTCAAGAGACTGCTGCGCCTCCGCGCTATTACGCTCCACATTGCGACGCACATAAATACCAGCCACTTTATCTAGCACTTTTTCTGCATATTCAGGGCTAGCACTCTGAAGTGCCAAGTTAATAATGCCGGAGTCTTTCCCCTTCTCAGACGCTGATATTGCACTTTGCAGATCTAAAATAGTCTGAAGACGGTTACGTTTAACGATTGAAAACTCGGTCTCTGGACGTGCTATCAAAGTCTTAATAGTCAGCTCAAATTGGCCTTGTTTTACTTCTTCGCCCACTTTACCTGCAAGTACTTCGTCACCGTCACTTGTTAATAATGCAAATGACTCATCTGTTCTCGCTTGTAAAACAAACTCTTCGCCTACTGCACTACTTGGCACCTTAAATCGATGTATTTCAACTTTCTCACCACCCCACGCATAAGAGCTTGCGCCGAGGCTTGGCTCTGCAACTTCGCCTTCACTTTGTGCAACAAATTTACGGAAGCTGCGGCCACCAAATAGTGGAAATAGTTTTGGCTCAACAACGGTATCTAAATTTAATGTGTCGACCGCTTCACCAATGACGCTTCTAGATTTTAATAGCTCAATTTCGGTTACCGCTGCGGAGGTACTTTCAAACATACCAGACATATCATCAAAACCGGGAACAGAACCGCCCTTTTCCTCTACCTGTACCATTGCAGTTGCTTGGTAGATTGGCGTGCTAAATATTGCGTAGGCTATGCCTAACAACATAAATAGTGCAGTAATGCCTGCGATAAAAAACTTAGCATCTAATAATGCGCCAACTAGCGCCATTAAATCGATTTCTTGCGTCTCTTCTTTTGATGACTTTTGATTAGAGATAAGATTTGGCTGAGCATTCATATACTCACGGATCCTTATAAATACTGTTGCCAAGCGCCACAGGCGCTATCGATAAGCTCATAAACATGCTCAAACGCTTCACGTGATTGGCGATACGGATCTGGAATTTCTTTATCGCCAATCCATTTACCAAGTAAAAAGGTTTTGCCACGAGCTTGAGGGTAACGGCTGCAAAGGTCAGTTAAATGCCTTTGCTCCATTACGAGGATGAGACTATTTTGTGCGACCAAGGTACCAGTTAACTGGCGGCCTTGGTGCTCACTCATGTCGATTCCTTGTTCTTTCGCCAACTCCTGCGCTAATGCATCAGCGGCTTTTCCTTCTAGGGCGGTTAATCCAGCTGACGAAACAGCTACATTTTTGCCACTTAGTTTGTTTTTTAGCAGATACTCTGCCGTAGGACTGCGGCAGATGTTACCTGCACAAACCATTAAAACACTATCAAACATGAGTACTCACAATTACTGATTTTCTATATCTTGAATCGCATCCACTGTAGACAGTGAAGGCAATAATAAACTGATAACTTTGTTCCAACGAGCAAGTGGCGCGCTAGTCACATACACAATATCTTGTGGCTCAAGTTCAAACTGTTCAGCAAGTACTAGAGAGGCTACGTTTTTAGCATGTAGCTGATATACATCTGCAAGCACACCATCTTTTTGCAGGTCGCGCTTACGCAAGACAAAAACACCGTTTGCGTCTGCTGTACGCTCGTTAAAGCCACCAACATCTGTTAGTGCTTCAGCTAGGCTTAAACCATAGCGGTTTACGTCTACTTTGCCCGCTTTAATCACATCACCCAACACATACACGTTGCGTTTATCATTACGACTTACGTGTACAATATCACCGTGTCTAAGTAAGCGGTTTTGTGAAATATCACCTTCGCCATAAAAATCATCGAGTTGAATAACTTCTGTTTTGTCACCACGAGTAAAGGTTACCGTTTCCCAATCGGCGCTTTCTGTTAAACCGCCAGCTTGGTTTATCGCATCAATGAGTGTCACTGGAGTTTCTGTGATTGGATACACACCAGGTTTTGTAACTTCACCGGTTACATACGCTTTTTGGCTTTTAAAACCAACCACTTTTACGTCGATTTGCGGCTCTTCAATAACACGACTTAGTCTTTTTGCAAGATCAGTTCTAAGCTCGGTTACTGTGCGACCAGCAGCAGGAACCTTTGGCGCATAAGCAAAGTTGATTGTACCATCGGCTTGAACACGGAAACCGTCAAACTCTGCTGTTCGTTGTACAGCTGCTGGAATGGTGAGTTCAGGATGGTCCCACACACCAATGGTAATTACATCACCTACGCCAAGACGATATTCATAATTTGAAACATCAATACCCGCAAGCGACGAGTGATCAATTTGTTTCGCTCGTTTGATTTTATGTTCTTGCACCAATTGCGAGTCGATAATATGAATATTTACTTTTTCAAGATCTCGCTCAAGGTTTGCAGTTTGTTCACCAGAACCTATTCCTTCGAAATGGCCACCTGGAACGAGTGTACAGCCACTCATTGCAAGTAATACAGTTGAAGCAATGATAGTTTTACAGCGTAGCGCCATTGTATCTTCCCAAAAGTGTTTATAGTCTTTTCTTTTAATTACTTTTATTGCCTTTTACTTAATAACGTAAAGACAACAGAAATTTCGTGGGCTAATTAAAGCATGCACGATTGTTGATCGCAAGCGAGTACTAGGTTTTCCAGCTATTCTCACTCTTAGTTCCGTGTTTTATCTGTTATGTGATAAGAACTTGTGCCTTAGCCCCATAAATTTTCACCAAAACCTTTTATTTAGCCCAACCCGCTTTATTTCTCATTTTGCAACTAATACATAAAATATAGAGCGAAGTTCTAATTATTGCAGTCTCACTGAGACGGACCGTCTATTCATCTAGGACACAAGTACCTGACTCAACCCTTCTCAGTACGTTTAGGCACGCTTCCGCCCTTAGGTTGCAGCTCCTAAATGCTGTTCTAGTTTTTATTTGTTGTGCTTAGGCCGCAAATATATCTCAAGGCGATGTATCTACACTTAACTTAACGCACCCAAATAAAGTGCCGTTCAGCTATCAGCCATAGCTTTGTGCTTTTACAGTAGCTTGCTGCTGTGTTATCCAGCTAATTTATTATTCTTAGTAGAATCAAGTTGCAGAGCAAATCCAACCTACAGGGGCCAAAACCGCTCACATCGTTCTGTTTTTGCTCTCTAGAGTTAGAGAAGATTTAAATTTCAATTTTAGATAACTTAACCGACAACACAGTACACCTTTAATATTACAAATAAATAAGAATAAAGGATTAATTTCTTATTGTACCTTTTTGATTGTGCTGTTATCAACAACTATTCTCGTATACTGATTAAGCAATTTAATTAATAAAATGCTTCGAACTTCTCCGTCAGGTTGTTGAAATATTGCATGAATATCCTTATAGCAACCGTCAGTCAGCCGAACCAGGTCACCCTCTTTCAAGTCGCATTGCACCTCAACTTTGCAAGATTGCATGAGCTCATTAACTAGTTCATCCGGTACTATTTGTAGATCCATTCCATATCGAATGAAATTAGCAACACCGCGAGTATTTTTTACCGCAGAAAAGTGTGAAGAATGTGGATCAAGACGAACAAATAAATACCGTGGAAAAAGAGGTTGTGTTACCGCTTTCGCACTTGAGTTTTTTTGTTTTATGAAAGTCGGGAAGCAAGATACGATCCCTTGACTTTGAAGATTTTCCTGTGCTCTGAATTCCTGTTTCGGTTTACAGTAAAGTAGATACCAACGTTCCATGCAATAATCCATTATCAATTTTTTTGGTAGTCAAACTAATTGTTGGAATTATACTTGAATAGATGCTTGTGTCTAGGGCGTTTCAACACTCATGTAATTACTGTCGCCACTTAACAATAATTACACTTATTACAATAAAACTTGAAACTTATATTATGGTTGAGTCTCATATACTGGCATAGGGCCTATTTATCTTTCACCTTTGTTTCGCAGCAGTTTGATTGCCATCCATATAAGGCAGAGTTTACGCGGCATAGTTATTCTATGCGTAAGGTGATAAAGGCTTTTTACTCCTGTAAAGTCTCTTACCTCACCTCCATGTGGGGTAACACAGAAAAATGCCAATCAAGCGCTGCCCTTTGGATTCACCTGCTTGCACTTTGTTCATTGTGGCTCAACGCTTGCTTAGATCACTAGACACAAGCTGATTACACTACAGATACACTCATTGCTTACGATAATGTTTTCCTGAGAAAAGCGCTTTAAATAAGGGAGCTAAATCAAAGGTTGGCTGGCCATTAAACAAACGTGTAGTCAAAGTACTGCTGCATACTTTGGTAAGTATTATCAATTGCTTAATTAATGGTGTGTAGTACCGCAATGTAAGACCCAAGTCGTAACTTCGCTCAAGCCTTCTAAAAGCAATGACTTTTTTACTTTCTTTTTGATGTCTTGACAATGAATGTTCAAATCCAGGGATAATCATAATTGCTTCAGAGAGTTTCGCTAAAAACACACGAAAGCAAAATGTAGTATCTACCCCATATAAATAAAAGCGCTCATCAAACACACTTCCAAATAAAGCTTCTAACCTGCTTGCAATGTCTCTTCCAACAATAAGACCACTTCCAATTGTAATCACTTTGTCTTGTTGCCCTATTTGAGCACTTGGATTTGCCGGCCGACCATTAATTACAGGATTAACGATCTGCCCTGATGATTTAATCAATGGCATGGCTATCCGATCAGAGAATGCTTGCGCTGAAGCGTCAATGTAACTTTCATTCAACTGCGAATCGTCATCTAAAAAAATATATTTTTCACTCTTTGTTTCGCGAATAAATCGATTGTAAATCGCAGCTAATGAGCGATTTTCGATTGTCTCCTCAGTTACAACATCATAACCAACCTGTTGTAATCGAGATACATCGCGAGATTTCAGTGGGTTAGGTCCATTATTCCAAATAACTAGTCTAGCATTTCTATATTGAACTTTAGATCGTAGCAGTGAGTTTATTGTGTCACTTTCGCTTATCTCTTTGTTATATAACAAGACTAGAATGGCAGTATCAAATTCTAGACTCACCTTACTTTTCCTTGATGATATCTAAAATTTTATTGTTATTCTCAATAATGGATTGATTAATTCTGTCCCTATTTTCTTTTAGTTTTTCTAAACATTCGTTATCAACATAGTCTAGAATCTTTGCAGCACTTCTCATGTCTAAACACTTATTGAATGGAGCTAGACTCCAATCTTTAAGAAAACTATCTAATTTAGGAATTTGTGGATTTAAACCGACATGAGGCTTTGCATAAGCCATTGCTGTAATCACTCCGTGTAAACTTGTCCCTATGAATAGCGAGGACTGTTTAATCACATACATAATTTCCCATACATTCAGTGGGTAAAGTAACTGGTGTTGATAGTCCAAAATTGCACTGAGTTTTACTAGATACTCATTATCGTCATGACCAGAAGCATAACCAATTGGTAATAAGATAATTTTTTTATTATTTTTTTGCGCTACGCTCTTGAGGTTCTCAACTACACTTTCTATCGAGTTTCCAACTTTAGTCGGTGCGGCTTGAAATACAATATAGTCTTCACTACATGCTAACCTTACCTTTTCTGATACGTGCTCGGCAAAGGTATCATCGTCGACTAAATCTGACATCAAAAATGCGGAGTCTGGCGCCAATCCTGTTTCAGAAGTTAGCTCTTGTACTTGAGCTTGTGTCCGAGTATCTCGTACCGATACATAAGATGCTTTATTGAGACGATCGACCACTGTTTTTTTATCTTTTGGTCTCAACCACTGAATACCACCACCAACGGTGTTATAAATAACCTTCACAGAAGCCTCAAAGCTTGCAGGATCAACGATAAACGGATATTCCCACTTAGCTGAGTAAAACCAATCAGAATAGAGTGAAAAGTATCTTCTGGTCACCTTTTTTACGAGCGTTAGAAACTTATTAAACAGTGCGCTTTTTTGCATGTGAAGATACAAAGTTGCATTCGTTGCGCAAAGCACTTCACCACCTATTACGATTACCGCAGATCCATCATTGAGAAGCGTCGTGTAGTCATTGATTGATTCGCTAGGCAAACATTTGTAATTGGTTAAATCAGCTTTGCTAACTGCAGCATATTCAAGCTGGAACTCCTCAAGCACTTCCGGTCTATATTTTTTTATGAATCTTTCAAAGAGAATCGGCATAAGGTTATCGCCGTAGTTGTAACGATCAAATGCCCCAAGTAAAACTATTTTTTTCACACACAACCCTAACACGATTTGTATTGACTATGGCGCTTTGCTTTTAGTAGAACGCCACCAATGATAATTAATTGAGGTATGATACCTGCAATTGAGAAAAGTGCCACTGCGGCAACATCACTACCCAATGCCCCCCCGAGATAAAAAGCGGATAAAACTAACCCTGTATTAAATATGCTGTTGACTAATAGTACCTTTTCAAACTTCAGCACTGCGACTGCTGCAACACAAGGCCGGTTAATAAAGTTGAAAAAGAGCCACACACTAAACCACTGAGCATATACGCCTGCCTGATGCCACTCTGAGCCAAAAACAGCACTAAATAGCCAAGGGGAAAATAAAATTAAAATTATCATTGGAATGACTCCAATGAGTGCAAGAACTAGTGTGGACTTTAAAAGAAGTCCAAATATAGGGATACCTGAGACAAAGCGCTCACTAATATTTGGATACAAAACATCACTTACAGACTTAGCAATAAGATTTAGTGGCATCGTCAAAATACTACGACACAAAGTAAAGAAGCCTGCTGCTGGAGCCCCAAACAGGGACGCTAGCAAAATAATTGGCAGTGACTGATTAAGCCCAGCTAACAGCCTCTGTGGGGTACGGTACTTAAAAAAATCTTTAAACTTATATGCAAGAGCGCGATAGTAATGTGTGTGAATCACTTTAATGGGCGCTTCAGTAATGCTTCTTCGAAAAGCACAAAAATAGATAATGACGCTGACGGCTGTCACAAACGTTGTAATTGCAATAAGGGTAATAGGGGAATCCAAAGTACTTCCAAGTCCCAGCTTTAATCCATTACTTAGCAAAGACTGAAATAATAAAACCTTTGAATTTAAAGAAAAATACTTTTTCCTGAGCGCCAAGTATGTAAACACTTCAAGCGCAGCTAGTAGCAGTACATATACAGAAATTATGATTTCTATTGCATCGAGTTCGCTTAACGAAAAGTACCCTAGTAAAATATCATTGCTACTATACAGAACAATAAAAATGACTAATGACCAACCTAGTGCAAAAACCAAAGACAATATCGCTAATTGTATCGCTGTACTTTCTTTTTTGGGCAAAATTACCGCCATTGAATAGCTAAAAGTCATTAACGGCAATAATATTGTCGCCAATGCGGTAAAGCTTCCCAGTAATCCAAATAATTCAGGACCATATAAACGTGTGATAATTGGAGAACAAAGAATTGTTATTAGCTGAGCGCCAGCAGTGCCAGTTGCGACAACGAATACACCTTTGACTAATTTGTTCTCAAATAAGCTTGATATTTTCATGTATGAGTTTTCTACACCGAGTGAGTGCACTTAAATTAAGTAGACTGTGAATTTTTACACAGTAATCAGCTCCCTCTCAAAGTGTTCGTTAAGGTTAAACCAAATTACCGTGAAGTTACTACTTCAGCATGAATAATACTAATTTAATTAATGCACTCTCTCATTTTAGGAGTTAAATGTTTTATCTTAACGACAGGGTTAGTAAGAGCCCTATATATTGTTTATATCAACTGAGTTAAGCTTATTAATAGTGTAATCGATCTAGCGTAGTTAAAACGATGAGTAGCCATTTCCATTTTAACCTATTGTTAAAATAGTATTTTTTCAGATAGCAAGCAGCTTTCTCATACTCATTTAGCATGATTGGGTTGGGTTGAGTCTACTCCCAGTACCCAGACAGGGAGCAACTTCAACCAGACTTAAAACTAATTGGTTAACTAATCTTCAGCTGATATTTAAAGTTAAATAGGTCATGATTCTAATATTGAAACTCTCTAAGCGAGATGCCCTCTTTGTCTTTTTCTGAAAGAAGGGGTTGGCCTTTTAAAGGCCATTTAATCGCGAGTTCTTTATCATCCCAAGCGATAGTCACTTCGGACTGAGGGTGGTAATAATCGGTACATTTATAGACAAACTCTGCATGTTCACTTACAACATAAAAGCCATGCCCAAACCCTTCTGGTACCCATAATTGGCGCTTGTTATCAGCAGATAGATATTCTCCGACCCATTGGCCATATGTCGGTGAATCTTTGCGTAAATCAACCGCAACATCAAAGACTTCTCCAGATACAACTCTCACCAGTTTTCCTTGAGTGTGCTCCTTTTGTAAATGAAGTCCACGTAAAATACCTTGGCTAGACTTGGAATGGTTGTCCTGTACAAATTCAGTTGTTTGATGGGTCACTAGATCTTCAAACTTCTGTTGATTCCATGTTTCCATGAAAAAACCTCTTTTATCTTCAAAAACACGAGGTTCTATAATTTTGACAGCTGGTATATTTGTATCTATTACGTTCATCTATTTATATCTGCCTATTGATATTTTTCTATCTGTTGTAACTGCAGTCGCCAATCGCTTTGAGGTATTGCAAATTGTTCAAATATTTTTTGACAATTTAATTTAGAATTAGCTGGTCTTGATGCCAATGTTGGGTATTCTTTTGTTGTAAGTTGAGTAAGTGCGATCGGAGTGGATACGATGCCGTGCTCTAGCGCCCGTTGAAAGATCACTTGAGCAAAATCATACCAACTTACATAGGGAAAACCAGAGAAATGATAAACTCCAAACTTAGCTTTTCTATTATAAATAGAATGGGCAATTGACAACAAAGCCTGAGCTATGTCGCCTGCGTAAGTTGGGCCTCCAAATTGGTCAGCAACGATGCCCAATGACTTTTTAGACTGTGCAAGCCGTAGCATTGTCTTTACAAAGTTATTGCCATATTCACTAAAAACCCACGCAGTACGGAGAATTACATGACGCTCACAAGACTCTTTTACCTGTTGTTCTCCTGCTTGCTTGCTTCGCCCATAAACATTTTGCGGGCTCTCAGTATCGAGCTCAGTATATAACTCGGGGCTGTCTCCAGCGAATACATAATCTGTTGATATATGCAAAATCGCTGCATCGTGTTCATCCGCTGCAATGGCCAAATTTTTAGCCCCATCTCGATTAACCTGGAACGCAGCCTCTATCTCATTTTCAGCATTGTCTACTGCTGTATATGCAGCAGCATTAATAATAACGTCTGGTTTAAAACTAGAAACACACTTTGAAACTTGACTTATATCTGTAATATCAAGCTCATCTCGACCCAGCGCCAAAAAAGTAATTTCTTCTTGTTGTTCAAGTATTGATACAAGGCTTTGCCCTACCTGACCATTTTTCCCTGCGACAAGTATTTTCATTACTTACCCTTTAGATACTAACCGATTCAAATACTGGCCATACTCATTCTTGAGCATTGGCTTTGCTATTTCTAGGATTTCATCTGAACTTAACCAACCATTTCGCCAAGCAATTTCCTCTAAACACGCTACTTTCAAGCCTTGCACGTTTTCAATTGTTTGGACAAAAGAAGAAGCCTCATGCAAACTCTCATGGGTTCCAGTATCCAGCCAAGCGAACCCTCTTCCGAGCAGTTCAACATTTAAACTGCCATCTTGTAGGTACATATCATTAATTGATGTGATTTCAAGCTCACCACGCTCAGATGGCGTTACTTGCTTGGCAAACTCAACTACTCGATTATCATAGAAATATAAACCAGTTACAGCATAATTAGATTTTGGAGTAACGGGCTTCTCTTCAATAGAAATCGCCCTCATCTGTTCATCAAATTCAACCACTCCGAAGCGTTCTGGATCTTTTACTTGATAACCAAAAACTGTAGCTCCTTCGCGCTGAGTTGCTGTTTTCAATGTATTACTAAATGACTGACCATAGAAAATATTATCACCAAGTACCAAGCAAACACTTTCATCACCTATGAACTCTTCACCAATAATAAATGCTTGCGCAAGGCCATCTGGTGACTCCTGCACTGCATAACTTAAGTTAATGCCAAAGTCGCTACCATTCCCTAACAAACGTTTAAAACCTTCATTGTCCTCTGGAGTTGTAATTATCAAAATATCCCTAATTCCAGCCAACATAAGAGTTGATAAAGGGTAATAAATCATTGGCTTATCGTAAACTGGCAGCAATTGCTTTGAAACGCCTCGTGTTAGTGGATATAGTCTAGTACCCGACCCTCCGGCCAAAATTATTCCTCTCATTATATCCTCAACTTATAAGTTCGAAATTTCGCCTAACCGCGATCTATTATATGAACCATCCTGAACATTCCGACACCACTTTTGATTAGCTAAATACCACTGAACGGTCTTTCTTAATCCAGATTCAAATGTCTCTTTTGGTGTCCAATTCAGTTCAATCTGCATTTTGGTAGAATCAATTGCATAGCGACGATCATGGCCTGGACGGTCATTTACAAAGGTGATTTGCTCCGCATACTTTGAGTCTTTTGGCACTAGTTCATCTAACAATTTACAGATACTCTCAACCACATCAATGTTCTGCTTCTCGTTGTGTCCACCTATATTATAGGTTTCTCCAACTCTGCCCTCTGTGACAACTGTATACAAAGCTTCAGCGTGATCTTCAACATATAACCAATCTCTAATTTGATCCCCTTTACCGTAAACTGGTAACGATTGTCCTTCAAGCGCATTCAGAATAACAAGTGGGATTAACTTTTCAGGAAAATGAAAAGGGCCGTAGTTGTTTGAGCAGTTTGTAACTATCGTTGGTAATCCATATGTGCGCAACCACGCCCTGACCAAATGGTCACTAGAAGCCTTACTTGCAGAGTATGGACTGCTTGGAGCATAAGCGGTTTTCTCAGTAAACAGCGGCAATTTAGCAGCATGTTCAAATTGGCTTGGATGAGGCAGATCTCCATAAACTTCATCAGTTGAGATGTGGTGAAATCTGAATTTAGCTTTTCGGTCTTCACCTAGCGTATTCCAGTATACCCGTGCAGCCTCTAATAGATTATAAGTACCTACTATATTAGTTTGAATAAACTCGGCTGGTCCTGTAATAGAACGGTCTACGTGACTTTCCGCCGCTAAATGCATTACTGCATCAGGTTGATGTTGTTTAAATACTCTATCTAGTTCAGCGCGATCACAAATATCCACCAACTCAAAGTCATAGCGTTCATCTTTTTCGACACTCTCAATTGACTCTAAGTTGCCCGCATAAGTTAATTTATCCAGATTTACAACAGAATCACCGGTTTTATTAACAATATGGCGAACAACAGCAGAGCCGATAAATCCTGCACCACCTGTAACTAGAATCTTCAAAATATACCCTTATAAATTACTTTTTATATTCACGGTTCAGCAAAGCAATGGCAATGGTTAAAACCTAAGTTTCAACTATTGCTCATTACAATGAAAAATAAAATATGGATTTTTAGACTAAGAAAGCCATAGGCTATTGATAATTAGATCGCTAAAGTAAACTTTGATGCTTATAGCACTTACAATTAAGCTTAATAACGCAGTGTTTATTTAATCGCAGCCAAATATGTCTCTTGTATACACTTTACTTTTAACATCCATGAGCTCTTCAACCATTCTATTTGAGACAATAATATCACTGCGCTCTTTTAGTTCGGAGATAGACTTTACAATTTCGGAGTTAAAAAAGTGCTCTCCATCATAGCTCGGCTCATATACTATTACCGTTACACCTTTAGCCTTGATGCGTTTCATCACCCCCTGAATAGCGGAAGCTCTAAAGTTATCGGAACCTGCTTTCATAATAAGCCTATAAATCCCAACGACTTGAGGTTTTTTTGCCAAAATTGAGTTGGCAATAAAGTCTTTCCTGGTGGTATTAGCTTCGACTATCGCACCTATCATATTGTTTGGGACATTTTGATAGTTAGCTAACAACTGCTTAGTATCTTTGGGCAGACAATAGCCACCATAACCGAATGAAGGGTTGTTATAGTGATTACCAATTCTAGGATCCAGCCCCACTCCCTCTATTATCTGCCGGCTACTCAGTCCATGCGCCTCTGCATAGCTATCTAATTCATTGAAGTAAGCGACGCGCATTGCTAAATAAGTGTTAGAAAACAGCTTTATCGCTTCAGCTTCAGTTGAATCTGTAAAAAGTAGAGGAATATCTGCTTTTTTTGCGCCCTGCTGAAGAAGCTGTGCAAAGGTTTTCGCTATATCAGTGTAGCCACCAACAATAATTCTCGATGGATACAAATTATCACGTAATGCCTTTCCTTCACGAAGAAACTCTGGAGAGAAAGTTAAATTCTCGAATTGAAGCTGTGTTTTTATCTTCTCAGTATACCCCACAGGCACAGTTGATTTGATAAATACAGCTGCTGATGGAGCGTACTTTTTAATGTCATGAAGAACAGCTTCAACAGACGATGTATTAAAGTAATTTGTCTCAGGATCATAGTCTGTCGGTGTTGCGATGATAATAATTTCAGCATTATCGTATGCTCGCTGCTTGTCCATAGTTGCAGTGAAGCACAAGTCACTAGAAGATAAGTAGGATGAGATCTCTTTATCTTCAATTGGAGAAACACCTCGGTTTAACAATTCAACTTTTTCTTGAACAACATCCAATGCAATAACGTTATTGTGCTGGGCTAGTAACACAGCGTTAGAAAGACCAACATAACCCGTTCCTACAACTGTGATATTGAACGATTTTCCTTTACTCATTACTACTTTTACCTTATGGCTGTACGCTTTCTGTACCACTTTAATATTCGCCAAACATGTAATATTGCATAGTTATAACTAATGAATATCGCAATAAATAGCAAAAACATTAATCCCTCTGATACTTGATATACCTCGCCAACAAGTCCTACCATAGCAAATAGAATGCCGATAACTGAAATAATGACTAGAGCTTGCTTTGAGGTAAAACCAGCTCGTAGAAAAATGTGATGCAGATGGTCACGGTCTGGACTGAAGGGAGATTTCCCTTTTCTAATTCGCCGAATAATAATCGCAGCCATATCCATAAGTGGAACAGCTACAATCCACAAGGCTGTAACAGGACGAAATGAACTAAACTCCCCCTGCGTATTAATTACAAGTAACCAAACTACCGTGAAGCCAATAAACATACTACCAGCATCACCCATAAATATTTTTTTATACTGCGTACCAAATACACCCAAATTGAATATTAGATACGGGACGAGAGCCGCAACCAATAAAATCGACAATAAGCTGGTTTGACCACTATTAAACAAGAGAAATGAAATAGAGGTTAACGTGATGATAGCCATTGATCCGAGTAACCCATCGATACCATCAACCATATTAAAGGCATTGATAATTCCGATAACCGCCACATAAGTAAAGATAACACCAAACCAGGCAAGGTTTATATCACCAAAAAACAAGATATTCCCCAGGTTTTCGATGTAGCCTTCAGTCGAAACTATCATCAATGTAGCCACGACAACCTGAAAAAAAACCCTAATCCGAACACTTAAATCATGCCGATCATCCATCACTCCAAGCATTACCATTAGACCCGAAGCAAACAAGTAACTGGCTAGTTCATTATTTAAAGGGAAAAAGAGGCTAGCGGTCACTGATACACTGCAAAAAACTGCAATTCCACCAATTAATGGAATATTTCCTTCGTGCTTCTTCCGTTCATTTGGTTTGTCGACGAGGTTGAAACGAATCGCAACAGGTCTTACTACCCCAATCGCTACAAGAGACATCACGAACGAAAAAAATAAGGCTAGCATGAGCTCCATTAAAAACACTCCAAAATCATATAACTCTTTCGTCTACTCGTGCTCTTACACGACAATCAACATTGATACAGACAAATTACAAATGGAAATAGCGCAACAATTGTAATTCAAAACCGACATAGTGTACTTGATTTGAATTACTTATGCACTATGAAAGGGGATTTCGTTGTCAATCATCTTCTCCCTTTAAGCTGTAAATAAAAAGCTACTAGCTGTTAATAATTGTTATCTCCAGTACAATATCTCGCAAGTAAACTCACTTTCGCCGGGACGCCTGAAGTCAGCTTTCATGATGACTCAAGTTAATTATTGACAAACATGGCTCTTTCTTTAAAAAGTACAACTTTGGAACAAAAAGCTGACAATAAATAGATTCACAAGAAAGGGCTCTTGTGTAAAAATATGGGGTTCAATATTTATTCCAGAAGTTAACGCTGTATTATTCGCACGCTCAGTTGGCGCAGCATTACTCACATCGACTATCGATACTGATTATGTTGCTCCCTATACCTTACTATTGCTGAATAGTATTGTGGATATTTGAATACTTACGCCTACAGATTAAGAGAATTATGACCGCCAGTCTTAAGCAACCAAGCGCTTCCCCATTAATCACCATATACATGCCTACCCATAATAGATTAGACAACCTAAAACGGGCGCTATTAAGTGTTCAAGCTCAGAGCTATGACAATTGGGAATTAATAATTGTTAATGACGGCTCTAGTGATGGAACAAAAGCATTTTTAGATTCGATCCAAAGTGTTCAGATCAGAATATTTCATAATGATAAAGCCAAAGGTGCGTGCCATGCTAGGAACATTGCTATTCAGGCTGCTCAAGGTGAATTTATTACGGGGCTCGATGATGATGACGAGTTTTGCCCAGATAGGTTAGAAACACTGATAGGCGCATGGCAACCACAATATAGTTTTCTCTGTACGCCAGTCACAATATGTAAAGGCTCAGCCCAAAAAGAGCACCCATTTTTCATTGGGCCTATCTCTTTAGAAAGTATGCTGGTTATCAATAAAGTGGGTAATCAAATCTTCTGCAAAACAGAACATCTAAGAGAGATCGGCGGGTTTGATGAAGAATTTAAAGCTTGGCAGGATTACGACACATGGGTGCGGTTCATCGAACGCTTTGGTCCTGGCCTAAAACTACCTAAATCAACCTACCTTCAGCACGAAAGTAGCTCTGTGAGCATAACACGCTCACCAAATAGGCTAAAAGGATTTTATCAGTTTTTAGCAAAACATGAGCATTTAATGGATCAAAAACAACGTAATGCTATGAAGTGCTGGGAGCATATAATTAAAGGGCAATGGGTCCCTCTTCGAGTGCTAGCTGCAGCTGATAACGCCATTTTTAAATACTCATTTTTCCATAATATAAAACGAATACTAGGTCGATAATGAAATTGCTATTTGTACTTGAGGACTTTACTTTAGGTGGTGTTGAGAGAGTAACTTTACAGTTAATAAAAGGGCTTTTATCCGAGTATAATGTTGAGATTGCAGCTACCTCTCAGTGCAAAAAAGGCCCTTTATTAAAAGACTTCGAGGATATCACTACTGTTTGTGATAGCGCATCAAAGTTGAACAGTTTCAAAACATTAATACAGCAATATAAACCGACCATCGTTATCTTTACAAAAGGTGGACTGTCAAAATTAGCTGTCGTTTTGCCAAAACACTGCAAAACGGTTGCAATACAACACGTTCCTATTCAGCTTCCTGAAGAAAGTTGGGTTAAAAACGTTATTCGAAGAGTCGGCGCTACACTACTTTATCGTAAGATGGATAAAGTAGTGTGTGTATCTGATGGAATATTCCAGAATCTCATAAAGCTAGGCGTTTGCTCAAAAAGCAACACAACTAGAATTTATAACCCTGTTTTGAGTGAAGATATTCTTACATTAGCCGATCAGGCGATGCCTGAATATGAAGACTATTACGTTTGTGTTGGACGACTGCATTATCAAAAGGGCTATGATTTGCTGCTCGAAAGTTTGATCAAATTAGGAAAGCCTACATGTAAAGTAGTCATCCTAGGTAATGGACCTGACAAAGCAAAGCTAGAAGCCTTAATAAAGAAGTACAATTTAGAATCTCAAGTAATTTTACACGGTGTAACAAGCAATCCTTACATGTATATTAAACACGCTAAGGCAATCCTATTACCTTCTCGCTGGGAAGGTCTCCCTACCGTTTTGGTAGAAGCTAGTTACCTAAAAACGCCCATTATTGCGTTTGATTGTCGATATGGTCCGAAAGAGCTTACGAGAAATGGATTGTATGGCTACCTTGTGCCCTTTGGTGATACCACTCAATT
Source organism: Pseudoalteromonas sp. CO348 (assembly GCF_004208845.1). Taxonomy (NCBI): domain Bacteria; kingdom Pseudomonadati; phylum Pseudomonadota; class Gammaproteobacteria; order Alteromonadales; family Pseudoalteromonadaceae; genus Pseudoalteromonas; species Pseudoalteromonas sp. CO348. Next base: position 82,490 of record NZ_SGPI01000029.1, read on the forward strand.
TGCAAGTTATATTGATTTGATTGAGCAAGGTGTATTAAAAGCGTCCGTGGATACTGAAGAATTCACATTAAAATCATCGGTTCAAAACTACTATAAGCTGTTCAAATCTCTATGAAACCAAGTTTAAATAGAAAGATCTACTCTGGCCATCAATTTTCAGAAATAAGAAATAATGCATTTCTACAGGAAAAAGCCATTGCGATCTCGTTTGTAAACCCATTTTCTTACTACGAAGTGCAAAAAAGTGACTCATTGATTGATGGCATTGATTATTATTTTTCCGATGGTGCACTGCTTTGCATGTTGCACAACCTCTTCTCTCCCAAAATATCTAGGGCGAGCTTTGATTACAGCTCTATTGCAAAACCTTTCCTAGAATACGTTGAGCAACACAACAAACGCTTGGCTGTGATTGGAGCAACAGACTCTGAGAATGCTAAAGCTGTGGAAGTATTAAAGAAACAGTTCCCCAATCTAAATATCGTATTCAACAGAGATGGTTATATTGATGATATTGAGCCTGTAGTAAATCAGATTGAAGCTTTAGAGGTAGACGTAGTTCTAGTTGGTATGGGAACGCCCTATCAAGAGAAGTTTTGTGTAGAAACCAAGAAAAAGCTAACTCGTCCAATGCTACTAATCACATGTGGGGGTTTTTTGACTCAAACCTCTATCAAACCAGACTACTATAACCCTATTATCAAAAAGCTAGGTCTCAGGTGGCTACAACGCATGATAATGCATAAACACGTTAGAGACCGTGTCATAAAACAGTACCCAGCTTTCGTCATCAATTATCTTACTCATATGATATTCAAAAAGAAGTAATTAAGTTGTACACCATACTATAGGTTTCTGTTCCGAGCTTTTACAACACCAAAATCAGATGGGTGAAAGCTCGGAACAGGCATATTTTATTTAATCACAATTGGTACGCTATACAGTTCTGACATCGCTTCACCAAATTCGTCAACTTCTGATTCACTCTTAACTACTTTGGTCGTAATAAGCATCATCAACTCTGTACGTTGCAAGCTATCTACCTTAGCTTTGAACAAGTTTCCTAAAATAGGCAATTCACCTAACGCAGGAACCCCCTGAGTATAGTCGTTTTTCTTCTCTTGGATCAGTCCACCCAAAGCAACTGTTTGACCATCCCCAGATAAAACTTCTGTGCTAATTGAGCGATTTGTAATAGTTGGAGAGGAGACCCCACCAAGAGTGTTAGGTTTACCATCACTCACAGACATTGAAACAGATAAAGTCACAACACCTTGAGAGTTAATGATTGGAGTAATCGATACGTTAATACCTGTTGAACGATATTGTACTGAGTTTGATACAGAGCTATTGTTACCTAGGTTTTCAACTGTTTGTGTAATTATCGGGATCTGATCACCTGAACTCAACGTCGCAGATTCACCATCTCGAACAATAAAATAAGGTCGCGACAACACTCTTGCATCATCAAGAGAGTCTTTCCAATTAAACTCTGCCTTCCAATCACCAGATATAACTTGACCAAATAGCGTTCCAGTTCCCGGGTCCAACGTCAGTCTATCAGACCCACTTGAACCAGCTTGGTTATATAACCACTTAATACCTGATGACATTTCGTCATTCAGTGTGATCTCTAAAATCGTGATATCCAGTATTACTTGCCCTGGTAATACATCCATTTTTTTCAATAATGATTCAACCAGCCGATACTCATCTTTAGTTGTGTAAAAAATCAATGCATTCTGCTGTTTATCCAAACTAAATTTAACATTTTCTGCACTTTTATTTACAGCACCTTTCGATGCAGTATCCTCACTCCCACCGGATGTTCTGCCTCGTAACAATACATCCAAAGACTCTCGCATATCTTCGGCTTTCGCATACTTTGGCTTATAGATGAAGTATTGCCTTTCATCACCAGCTAATGGCACATCTATTTTTTTAGCCCAAAAACTAATGCGCTCAATTGTATCTTGGCTTGCAGCGTATGCCACGAATGAATTTATGCGTGGTAATGGCACAAAAGAGACATCACCTTCTTTCGATACACTTAGGCCATCCTCTTCCAACAACGCCTTTATTTGCTCAATACCCTCAGTAGGAGAAATGTGTGCAAACTCGAATAAGCGTATTTCACGACCAAAAGCACGAGGAACATCAAGCATATTGATAATTTTTATAGCGCGCACTAATTCAGCTCTCTCTCCTTCGAGAATAATCAGCTTTTGTAACGAGTTAACGGTAACTTTGGCTGTCGATAATTTGCTAAGAATATTGGTAATATTTCTACTACTACTGTAAATATACGGTACAATATGCGTGATAGCACCAGCAACTTCTGGGATATCATTGACTTTATTACCTATTCCCACCGCAATTGAATTTTTTTGTTCCGCGCCACTTGATTTCGAAAGATATAGAATTTCATCTTTTCTGAAGCTAGTCACGCCACTCTCTTCTAACGCTTTCATTGCAACTCTGTAGAATTCAGTTCTATCAATAGAAGAAGAAAGGTTTAGCGTTACAGTATCTCCAGAAGCCGATAATTTCGGAGATATAACATAGTTAATTCCAAGCAGCTCTTGAAATACCTTGTTTGCAAATTCTTTTACGGGCATTTCATCGGCAGAAAAAGTAATAGCAGGCCCCTCGAGCTTAGGAGCAGATTTAGCTTCTTCTTTTAGGCGCGTAATTCCCCCCCAATCTTCAACATTGACTTCTTTAAACTGTCGGCCTTGCTCCTCAACCTGCTGCTTTTGAGAGGCGGTAACAACTTGTTCATGCCTTTTGTTTAGTAGAGACTTTTCCACTTGAAGATCTTTGTCCCGTAAACCTGTTTTGCTTGCACAGCCCGAGACCAACAATATTGACATTATCGCCAAATACAGTTTCTTTGAAGGCATTGGTATCATTCTAAACTTCTCCATTAGCTTCACTTGCCATAACAGACACGGTGAGTGGCTTGAATATCTTTAACTCTATCGGTTGGGTGTCTTTAAGTGACAATGTAATGCTATTCACATCAATTTCTGTGATGCGATATTGATAAAACGAGTCACCCTTTTTTATATTCAAATATTCGTCACTGTCACTTAGTGTAACCTTGACTCTTGCTACTGCTAACTCGCCAGATGTATACACCGCAATAAGTGACAGTTGTGCATCTTGATATAAGGGCACATCGAGCTTTTTATCGTCGATCCTTTTGAACTCCACGCCTAAATTTCTTGATAGCGCTTCAACATCCAGTGGTGATTCTGTGTGAATATCGATCGCAGTTAGATTATTTTCCTTTTCACTAACATTAATATATGAAGCCATTATCATTTTCAGTGCCCACCAAATAACAACAATGATGAAACTGCACAGTATTAGAAGGTTTTTCATTTCTTTTTATACACCCTCACAAACTCAATGTTAGCAGTTACATGTCCTTTACGAGCCTTAGGTTGGAACATGGAGACTTGCCTAACTCTATTTCCTTTACTAATGTTTTCTAACTCAGATAAAAGATTTAGAACACGATTATAATCTCCAGACACATTTATCATCCCGGTAAAAGCAGAATAAGTGCTGTTAATAGCAACTTCTCGCTGTGGTGTCTTGTTATTAACTTGGACTTCTACTTTTTCTATCGCCACATCAACAACTTCAAGCCAGAGTAACGCAGGATCTTCTTTTTCACTTAACTGTGGAAGCCCTGCGTAATGCTCCAGTTGAGAGTCTAATATTTTTAGTTGTGCATCAATCTCATCATACTGAGCAGCTACAACCGCTTGCTTAGATGCAAACACTCTAGCGGCAGCAATTTCATCCATCGATTTTGAAATCCAATCAATCCAAGGAAAGATTAAAAACTCCATAGAGATAAGAAGACCTATAGCAGCCCCTCCCCATTTTTTTATCAATTGCTCACGTGAGTTCACAGCCAAACTACCTCTATTGTAAACGCCTCACCGCCTGCTTTTTGCTTTATAACTGGCCCTGAAAACTTTGCTTCTTTGACACCAGGAGAACTAACAATCTGCTTTAATAAGTCTGTTGCAGATCCTACTGTGACACCTCGCAACTCAACCCCTTTAGGTATTACTGTAACCCTTTCAAACAAAACATCCCTGACGTTTAATTGCAAACCTGCGAGCTTATTCAATACATTTGGGTTATCAGCTAAAAATTGCTGTAATTCTTTAACTGAATCAACTTGGTTATTATATTGACGTCGTTTATCGATACTTTCATTCACTTGAGCCTGGTTTAACTCTTTTGCTGAATCTAACGTCATTTTATTCCAAAAGACGTAACTAGTAAGTGTGATAGCAGCTATACCACTAGCAGCCAAAAGGCCATAAGCTAAGTTTCTATTCGAGAGACGCTCCCTTCTTTTTGGTTTACTTCGCTTTATTCGAAGTCCAATTAGATCAAACCATAATAGTTGAGATTCGGATAACGAGAGCTGGCTACTATTTTCATGGGCTAAGCTAAGAGGCCAGTTATTCGAGTCTTCTACTTCGCAATAAAGCGGCAGAATGAATTCGCATGAATCAGGGATCAGCTGATAAACATCTCTAGGGATGACAAAATATTCGATACTAAAGTGACTTTTACTTAAGTTCCTAGCACGCCAAAAAAATACACCTTCAAATGGAGGCAAAGCTTTACTTTGTGCCTTGATAATATTAAAAATCTGATTTAAGGAAGACTTTGAATACTGCTTCGTAGTTGCCCAAAAAAGATTTCTATCTAGCACACAGGCTTCTGATAACTTGACTTTGACAGCAGGGCACTGCGTATCTACAAGCTCTTTTTGGCTATTAAGAAAGTATCTTTTATGCACGACCAAAGCTGTCGCATCATTGATATTTTTATTCGACAACATCATGAGCTAGTTCACTACTTCTTCTTTACTTACAAAATATGGTCGTAATCCCGGACCTCTCTCAAAATTAAAACGCTTTGAGTAATTTACAGGCCCCTCAAATGTGATTTGAATAGAAAGTTTTCCACTGGCGATACTATCAACACCGCCTTCGCCCTCATCTTGCGAAGGTGTTTGCCCCTCAAATCCAAACGCAGAGTATAAAGACTTAGGTGTAAATTGTCGAACAATATAGGGATTGACCCTAAGCACCAAAAATGGCTGAATTTGTTCAAATAAATTATCATTTTGAAGAATGTAGCGCAGCTCTTCAACAGTCTGCAGCGCTGTATTATTAGGTAAATAAGGCAGCGCGTAATCTCCCTTTTCAGCTCCTTCTAGGCGGCGGAAATTGTCGATATCCTGCCAATCATCAAAGCGGTCCATAATTTGGTTTATGTCGCTAGAGTCAGTGCCATAATGTAATAATAACCGCTTAAATGCACCTTCATTCAATGGCGCGAGCGATACTAGACCACTTAGATCTTGAGCACGCACATGAAGGTCGCCCCGTTTTGTAACCTCCCCCCTAAAGTTTTTTAGTGAAGGATCTATTAACTCAATCCCAGGATAACGAGAGTTTGGCCCCAAAATACCTAGCGGTGTTGTCATTAACTCATAAATAATTTCAGATTGAGCATTATCGACCGCAATTTTAGCCCTATTGTGTTGCTTGATCATATTTGCCATATTGGCCGTATTGTTACCTTTTTCCGACATAAAGATCATCATACTTGCCATTGCGGCAGTGATCATCAATACTAATAGCAATGCTGCACCATTACTTTTGCCTATTCTGCTATTCACTACTTGCACCTGATAAGGAAGGTGGAATTCTAGATATTCGATAGATCAAATGATTGACCTTATCGCGCGTACTATCATTTTTGACCTTAATACGAATAAAGAGAGGCATTATTCTACGCTGAGATGCATAGAATGTATCATTCCAAGTGGGCTTAGGCTTCACAACTATATCTAAGTATTCGGAGTAGTAATTGCTAAACTCAAGCCAGTCTTTCCAACCAAAGTATTGAAACTCAAAGCTTTGGCTGGACATAAATGAAATGCTCTTCTCACAGTTACTCTCATGAATTTTAAAGCTACTTAACGAAACAACACCCAGAGGGACTTCACAATACAACAAATCACGGTCTTTAATATACAGTGTGGATACTGCAATTGGCTCCGATATCAATACTGGAGAACGAGTCACAAACGCAAATCCCCCTTTTTCTCCAATAAAAAAAGGAACTGTTTTGCCAAGTTCGTCTACATACCCATAAGGGAATGCCTCTCTAATTTGTTGATTCACAAGTTTTACTCTAGAAAGCTTGTCAATATCATATCTGCTATTTGAGCTGGTTAAATTTTGTAGGGAGAATCGATAACTCATTACAGCAAGTGCAATTACTATCGAAAAGATAACCATTGAAATTAATACTTCAATCAGGGTAAACCCAGTTCTATTACTTTGCTTCACGCCAGAATACATTTTTGAACTCAGTAATTTTTTTGGGGGCTGGGAGTAATTGAGAAAAAACAGCGCATTTATATAAAATCATCGTTCCATTTGATGTTTCACCGCTTTCACTACCACCAACGCTTGTCAAGGCTGGTTTCTCTGATACCACTTCAACTCGCCAATAGTAACTTTCACCATCATATTTGTACTCACCTTCAACCTGAAGGTTATACTCATACTGATACCTTACTTCATCTTGAATATATTCAAGCATGTAGGATTGCTGTGCCGTTGTAACAAGCCTTCGCTCGTTCAATAACATAGCTTGAGTAACATAACTAATTGCGCTAATAGATATAAATAAAATAACAGAAGCAATTAGCACTTCAATTAGTGTCATCCCTGTCTGCTGCTTAGAACTCAATCGTTTCACTTTTCTCTGTGTCTTTGTAGGTAAATGATAATTTTTTAGCCACTAAATAATTGCTAGAAGACAATTGAACCGTTTCACTTTCAAAACTAAGCTGTGAGAACGTTATTGATTTAAGTGCTGATAGCTTAGCTTTCTCGGAGGACTCATACTCAACCTTTGGTTGTGGTATTTGTGCTTCTCCAGCTTCCCAAACCTCTATGTTAAACCCTTCAAGACGCAGTTCTAAATCACGCCCTCTATAAATTGAGTACTGTTTTGCATATTCAAGCAAAGATTTAAGTTGCTGCTTTTCGGAGTAACGCTTAACTTGTTCTAATTGCTCCCACATATTTGGTAGTACCACAGAACTTGTCAGGCCAACTAGTACCAACACAATAAGCAGTTCGATTAAAGTAAAGCCTTCTTGTTTAGAAAGAGACATCATTCATCGACACTATACTTAGAAGCATCACGATTACGACAGATCCAACTATCCCCCCCATTATTAGTATCAGTAGTGGCTCTAGTAATGCTGTAAATTTAGTTAGCCAGCTTTCGAAACGATTTCGAGAGCGATTAGCTATCTCACTAAAAGAGCTTGCTAAGCTACCACTTTCTTCACCCACAGTAATTAGAGAAATAGCAACGTCATCATACAGGCTAACCCCCTTAAGTTCGTTACTTAAGACACCACCACTACTAACAACGCCCACCACTTTCGTAAGTTTTGCGTGAAGTCTAGGGTTAGCCACCGTTTGCAAGGCTAACTGTAAACTATCAGATAGGCTAACACCACTTTCTAATGTCAACTGCAAAGCCGTTGAGAACTTTATACGATCTGAGTGGGTTACTATTTGCTTTACAATAGGGAACTGAATCACCGTCGAAAATAGCTTTTTTCTTAGTAAATCTCTTTGCATAGCACTGTATAAAGCTAAGGCGCATAAAAATAAGAAGATTAGTAAATGAAGCTGATAGTTTTGAACCCAAGTAGAAAGGTCTAATAGCAACCTAGTGTATTCAGGGATCTCTCCACCATTGTCAAACATAGATGACATACTAGGAATGACAAAATTAAAAATAGCCCAGATAGCAGAAATACAAACGAACAATATGAAAATGGGGTAAGTTGATGCTTGAATAACCTTACTTCTCAATGCACTTTGAAACTGCAAGTTTTGACTTAACCTAGCGAATACCTGAGGCAAGTTGCCTGTTGCCTCACCAATTTTCACCATTTCAATATACAAAGTTGAAAAAATATCCGTTCTTTTCGCCAGCGCTTCGCTTAGCACGGCTCCTTGCTTTATATCAGCCAGAACAGAGGCCCATACTTGCCCAAGCGCAGAGTTTCGATTAGATTGGGCAAGCACATCCAGAGCTTTGTCTACACGAAGGCCATTTTGAAGTAAAGTAGACAACTGGCTAGTTGACTGCTCTAAGTCGTTAAGAGATACTTTTTTGCGAATACTTCTTGTTCGTACCACTTTTATTTCAAGAACCAATAGATCCTTTGACTGTAGCTGAGTATATACCGAACTTTCACTTTCAGCCGTAAGTTCACCCTTTTCTATCTCGCCTTCTGAGTTACAGACTTTATATCGGAATACTTGACTCACCCAGCTACCCTCAATACTTCCTCTATAGTTGTCTGACCATTTACAGCTTTCAGAAAACCATCTTGCTTAAGCGTGCGAAGCTGCTTTTGCTCCATCATTTCATAAAGGCTGTCGAGAAGGCGCTCATCTTTAGGCAGTTTCTTAACATCTAAATCACAGGGCAAATACTCTAAAAATGCGACGCGACCAGAGTAACCAGTGTTCTCACAGCGTTCACAGCCTTTAGCTTGATATAGAGGTTTATCTACTCCCTCTGCAACCTTAGATAAATTATATCGCTGATATAGTTCTCTTGTTTCTTGTTCACTGAGAGGTTGTTTACAGTGATTACACAAAGTTCTGGCAAGTCGCTGCGCCATAATGGAAACAAGACCAGCGTTTAATAAGTATTCTTGAATACCCAAATCCAATAATCTCGTATAAGCAGAAGGCGCATCGTTTGTGTGAACCGTACTAAAAACTAAATGCCCAGTTAGTGCTGATTGCAAAGCTATCTTAGCAGTTTCATTATCACGGATCTCACCAACCATGATTACGTCAGGATCCTGACGTACAATACTTCGAAGTCCTGCTGAAAAATCATACCCAATCTCAGCATTCACTTGTACTTGATTAATCCCCGGTAATTGATACTCGATAGGATCTTCTAGGGTAACAATTTTAATATCGGGACGATTTATTTGATTCAAAAAGGAGTAAAGAGAGGTTGTTTTGCCTGAGCCCGTAGGTCCAGTCATTAAAATAACTCCGGATGTTTTTTTAAGATCCTGGTTTATTTTATCAACAAGATCGGCTGAATAGCCGAGCTTTTCCAAATCGAATTTAACAGCATTTTTTATTAGAAAACGCATTACAACACTCTCGCCAGTACCCAAGGGTAATGTCGAGCAGCGAATGTCTAGGTCAGTAGCACCCGCTTTCATTTCTATTTTACCGTCTTGTGGGCGTCTCTTTTCGGCAATATCCATCCCTGATAGAATCTTAATTCTTGAGATAACAGCTAGCTGAAGATTGTTGGGTATTGGATCTGCTTCTTTTAAAATGCCATCAATTCGATATCTAGCTCGATATTTACCATTAATAGGTTCGATATGTAAATCTGAAGCTCCGAGCTTTACCCCTTTGTTTATTAGGCTATTTACCAGATTTACAGTTGGCGCGCCTAATGCTAATTCTTTTAATGCACTTAAATTATCACTTGAGATAGAAAGCTCAGGCGTATCTGAGACTAGCGCACGACATTGTTCAGCTAGCAACTCAAAGTCTTTCTTTGTTACAGCGTAAAACTGCTTTTCCTGCGTAATAAAACGAAGATAATCTAATGCATCGCGGCTATGCGGGTTAGCGAATACTATGCTCACCTCCGTCTCACAGACAGAAACAGGAGCCATATCATTCTCTAATAGAAGCTCTAAATTGATAGATCTTAAAAAGCTTATATAGTTCGCTGAAGTGCCTAAGTTATCATTCCATTTTTTGCAACTAAGTAATGTGCAATATAACTCACAGAGCTGATCTTCATCGATCCAGCCAGAATTCAATAGTACTATCTCAAGTTGAGAAAGTGCACCTCTCTCAAACTCAGCGACTTGCTGCAGCCGCTCACTATTTAATATTTGCTGGCTGCCAATATACTCATGAACCTTAGAGTTCCACGTCTGCATCTTCACCTTCGCCACCAGGTTTGCCGTCTCGGCCAAAACTCTTCAACTCAAATTGCTCGCTACCATTTTCACTGATAGCTTTATAACTGTATGGATTACCCCAAGGGTCATTTGGTATTTGCTTTGGAAAGTAAGGTCCATCCCACATTTCTTTGTTACTTTTCACAAGCTCATCAAGAGTCTTTGGGTAGTAACCTATATCTAATCGATAAGAGTCTAACGCAGTTGAAATAACCTGCATTTGCGCTTTTGCAGTACCCTCTCTAGCAGTACCTACCTTACTAAACATTCGAGGCGCAACAACAGAGGCTAAAAGCCCCAAAATTACCATAACAATTAACAACTCCACTAAAGTGAAACCCTTAATTTTTTTTAACTTTTTCATTTGAATACTCATTTAGTCAATGCTGTTTATATCAAGTAGAAAGCCGCGACCTGCGTAAGACACCAACAACTCAAATTAGTTCCTGCACAATGTAATCAGGACTTATGACATAATAAATGCATAATTCTAGAGTGGAACCTCGTCATAAGTGGGTCGCATTTATACCGCTGAAATCTAACATACAACGGTATAATTTTGAACTAGTATGGCTTTACTTTAATGCATTAATTGCAGCACTTAGTTTATCAAAGCCACCACCTGTTACTATTTGATAATCCACTAATATACCGTCTTTCTGCTTTCCAATCACAAATGAAGGAGTTCCATCTAAACCGAGAAGTTGAGCATCAGTAATTGAACGAGAAACTTCTGCATGTACGGATTTATCCTCTAAACAAGCATTAAACACAGTTTCATCTAAGTTAAAATCAGTGGCAATTTCCTTTAGTGAATCCGTTACTATGTTATTTCCTAACTCAAAAAGCTTATCTTTAACTCCTTCATACTGGCCTTGCTTATTTGCGCAACGTAATACAACAGCGGCATAACCAGATTTTGGGTGAAGTTTAGTTAATGGGAGCTCACGCGCTAACACAGCAACCTCACCAGAATCAACAAACTTGCTCTTAAATTCGGGCCAAATTTCTTGTTGGAATTTTTTGCAATAAGGGCAATGTAAATCAGTGTATTCAATCATCACAATACTGGCATTTTTATCGCCAATCCATTTACCTTCGTTGGACAGAGGTAATGTGTCTGGCTTTACCAGCTCAGCAAGTCCAACTCTGACGGCTACTTGCTGTTGAATTGTTTTCAATTTTTCCACTTCTGCACGTAGCTCTTTAAGCTCAGCATTCTGAGTGGTACTACACCCTATTAGTAAACTTGATAATGCTATTGGTAATAACCAGTTTTTCATTGAAACTCCTTAATTTAGGCTCTTTTTTATGACAGGTTGGTCCGGACAAACACAGGTTGTTGGTATACCTGATCAATCTTAGTTTTGGGTAACAAATAACTTTGTGATAACTAGCATTGACTCTAAGTTCACCAGATCTGCTTCACTAATATTGGCATCAGATTATAACGGCGTTTTGATACGCAGGCAGCGTTAATTATAAAACTCACTGTGTTGATAAAGGTATAGTTGCGATGAACTTCAAAATGAAACAGTCAGTCCATGATTTACCCAAAACTCATTTTCATAACCACCTTCGAAAACCCACGCCACACTCATATATCAGATAGCAAGTAGCAAAATATTTAGCCTCGGCTATTTGAGCTTTACTGCCTCATTGGTTTCTGCACGAAACGGTAATGTTCGATACAGCTTCCTTGTCTCGAAAGAGATTACTTAAGTAATCAAATGAATATCTGTACGCTTTGTTCCCCTCTAAAAACATAATCTGTAGATATATTTTCCACCCCATTAGGTCATCTATACTTAAGGTGAATGATGTTTGACGCTAATAGAGTCAACGTCGACCAAGAAAATAGTAATAAGGCACAAAGCCAGACATTACACTATGATGATAAAAAAACCCTCGCAAAAGCGAGGGTTTTTAAACTATGGTAAGTAATTAAAAATTACTGAGACCATTCGTTTTGGTCTAGTACTGGCATTACGCGGTCAGTACCACCAATGATTTTCTGTACAGATACACCGTGTACTGAATCTTTAGGAGCAGTAACTGTGAATGTTACAGTATGACGATTGTCAGCTGATTTAGCGTTTGCAGCGTTTGTACCTAGAGATTCTGCAGCGTAACCGCCGTCAGCACCAGTGTAACCTTTCTGAGCAACTGCTTGCTCGATTAGCTTAGGCACGAAGTAAACTACAGAAGACTTCGCAGGAACTTGACCAAGTTCAACAGCAGTTACTTTACGAGCACCAGTGTTACCGTTAGCTGATTCGCCAAATACGTCAACTGTTACTTCAGCCGCTTCGTCGTGTTCGTTAGTAACACGTACAAAGTTACCTTCAGCGTTTACTACGTAAGGAACTTTAAGAACTGCACCGTTAACGCCAACTTTGTGAGTTACTTTGTTATCTTCACAGTGATCAAGTTCACCTGCTGTACCGAAGTCTAGCGTGTAGTAAGTAGTAGCGTCATAGTTGAAGTTCATGATGCCGTCAGTTGGGTTATTCTCAACTACGTAGTACATTGCATTGTAAGTTGCACCAAGAAGTGGAGCAGTTGTCTGAGCATTAGGCTCCGCATCACCTGTACCAGCATTTGGAGTGAATAAGTCAACAGCTTCTGTGTTGTATACAGTAGCAGCAGCTTGAGTTAAACCAAATGAACCAGGTACTGTACCAGTTTGTACAGGAACAGATGTGTCTAACACGCCTGTAGCAGCCGTACGGCCATTGTATAGACGCATTTTAACGTTTGCGCCTGGCTCTGCAGTTGCAACGAAAGCTGTTTCTAAGTGGTCATCAGCGTCTAGAGTAATAGCTTGGTCTAGAAGTGCTGCACGGTTATAGAAACCGTTCTTGTAAATCGCTTGTGAGCTAGTAGCTACTAAACGGTTGTTAGCTGCTGCATTGTATACAAATTCAGTACGAGCAACGATCGCATTGCCTTCAGAATTTGAGCTTTCAGCATTAACCTGAACTTCAGCAGTTGTGCCGCCGTGTAGTGCGTAGAACTGAGGAGTGATATCAACAACTTTCTGAGCAGCTGAAACAGCACCTTGGATGTTATAACCATTACCACCATCTGTAATAGCAGAAGTAGACTTGATTGTTACAGACTGTGTTGTAGAAGCTGTAGTACAAGTTGTGTTAGCAATCTTGATACCTACTGGATCGATAGCTGTAGAGTCAGCACCCGTAGAAATACGAGAGAACGCAAGACGAGTACCTGCACCGATAGTAATACCAGCTTTAGTTAGGAAAGTGATAGAAGAAGCACCATCAACTGTACCATCCGAAGATGCTACCGCTTCAAAGTTAGTGTTTGCACCAGAACCATCAGCATCTTTTACTAGGTGGATTTGGTTAGCGTTACCAGCGAAAGTTGCGCCACTAAGTTCGATAGTGATTTTAGTACCACCAGGGATATCAGTAGTAGGGATGTAAACGATGTGCTGGTCAGTGTTAGTACCATCAACAGCGTCAAAATCTAATGTTAAATCACCAGTAAGCTCGTAAGCAACTTTTGCTTCGTTAGTAGCTTCAAGGTTTGCTGCAGTTGCACCTGTACGGCTAGCTTCTGCGATACAAGCTGCACCGCCGTAGATAGTATCAAAGCCTGTAACAGCTAGTGCATCTGCGCCTTTGTAAACTTCGAAACAAGCTTCAGTACCTGCGTAAGCATTACCTGCTAGTACAGCAGCAACTGCAGCAGGAATTAAAGCGACTTTATTAAAACGCTTCATTTTTATCTCCATGTATCCGGTGGACACTTTATGTTTTCAGTTAATATTTACACACTCTGGACACCAGAGCATAGCAAAACGTTAAATAAGTTAAAGGGCCCGACCGATACTGCACAAACATGTAGCATCAAATCTAGGCTCGTCTATTATGATAATAAGCTAAATTAAATTCAAGAGCTAGCGCTAAATTAATATGGTTTTAAAAGTAACATAACAAGTCATATTCGCAACCTTTTCATAAAGATTAATCACCCAATACCACCACGATACTTTCCATTTACATCTGAGAACAAAAAGTAACCAGACAACACATAGCCAAATAGCAAATAAAAGGTAGGCAGCGTTTTGAAGCGATCGCTTATCGCCGAAGAAAACCCAAATAGCAAAACTTCTGAGGCGACCAAACATGCTACAGCAAACGCAAGCGCGGTTTGAGTTTCATTCCTCTCGGAGCATAAACCCTTTTTATATACATAACAACAAACTAAGAAAAATACAAACTTAATTACTAGAGCCGCTGTTAATCCTAGAATTCCCCACTTAATAAGGTGAAATCCATAGAAAGATTCTATTACCTCTATCCTAGTCTCAAGTTCTAACCGATTTGAGCCTTCAGACAATGGCGGTAACTGTGATAAATATTCGCCTGCCAACGCAAGCTCTTTTAACCGGTGGCTAGTCGAGCCATCAACATCTCCATCTTCACCACCAAAAGTCTCAAGAATATAAGAGACTTGTTCAAACTCTTCACTAAAGGCTAGAAAAATTGAGATGCTAGACACAATCATAGCAAACAATAGTAAGTACGAAGTTTTGCGCGTTCTTGCGCCTGTGAGCCAAAAAGCAAGACCCAAAATTCCTACCGTCGAGAATAATCCACCTCGACTAAAACTCAAAAACATTGCACAAAACGCAACAAGCACAATTAACCACTCACCAACCGACATTGATATTCGCCTAGCAAAAAAGCTGAAATAGTAAAAAATAAAAAATGACAGATAAAACGAAAAGTCTGAAGGGTAACCATATGTCCCTGACCAACGATAAAAGTGTAGCGGCATGTCATCACTAGGCCGCCCCTTAAATATATCAACGACAGGCCACAGCGCAGGAATGTAAATCAACATTGAAATAATCACCTGAAATACAAACATTTTTTTGAAGAACACAAAAAATGTACGTAGTTCCCTTTCATCCAATGGATAGATCAAAGGGATAAGAATGTATATCAAGTAAATAAGAGGGCGTAAATAATCGGGCAAATCTTTAAAGGTTAAGAAGTTCGTAAAAGCCAATGAGACGGCCATATAATAGCTTATCATTACGGTGCAAATAGCCACAACAGCAGTGACGAAGCCTGGTTTAAAGTACGTGCGTCTAATCATTAAAGATAAAGCTACGAATACAAAAGCAAAAACATGTAGTACTTTTTGTGCGGTAGGGGCCCCTAGAGTATGAGGCAAAACTGGGAATAAAAAAACAAAGAGCCAAACAAGTTTGTTTATTACAAGATTATTAAATATCACGATTAACCTTACATACCCAGCAATTGTGCTGGGCATACCTATCAAGGAGCAAAGTGCTATAATTAATTATTAGTCGCCCTCAGGCCAAAGACTATTACGTATCCAGTAGCCAACACTCCACCTAACAACGCAAAAATTACCACGATCAGCGCCCTGTTAGGACCGTACTTACGCTCAGGAACAATAGCGGGATCGATAACTTTAAAGGCATACTCTTCTTTAACACTGGCCAGCATTTTGGTTCGGTGTTGCTGCTCGATCAACTGATAAAACATTTTTTTAGTTTCAAGCACTTTAGTACCTTCTAGCGCAGCTTCTAAATAATCAATACTTTTATTAGCATCAGAGATTTCTTCTTGACGGATCACTTGGTTAATATCTTTCACCAATAGATCCGTAATTTCTTTAGCTACAAAAGGAGATTGATGAAGCACCGATAACGCAACTAATCCAGTCTTAGCATCAATTTCCAACTTAAAATTGTCTTCAATAAATTGCTCAAAAACCATATTTATCGATACAGGTTTTTCTGCATCCACATCAAATTGCGCAAGCCTATCCACATCATAGAGCAACTCCCCTGTCTCCCATACATACGACTTCGCAGCATAGATTTTTTCTTTTAGTCTATGTTTTTTAATAAACTCGGTTAAAAAAACACGGCTCTTGAAACGCTCTAAATGCAGCAACGACTTGTCCGCAGAGCCACCGCCAAGCTGCACACCAGCGAGCGCCGCAAGCCCTCCAAGTTGCCCAGATAAGCCACCACTACTATTTGACGGATTACTTGCTGGGCTTAGAAGAACTTGAGACTGATAGATATTCGCTTTAGAGAGTGCAAAAGCTATACCTAATCCGACAAACAAAGCTGTGACAACAATAATAACTAATAATCGTTGCTTTACTAAAATGAAGATATCTCCAATTGAAACATCTTCGTTATTTTGTTTAGACATCAGAAAGTTCCCTAAATTAAATATTGTTGATAGCTGCCGCAGCAACACCAAGTTGATAAATAATTTGGGTAGTAGTACTCCAAAGCGTTAAGTTGTCCATGTAGTTAGAATTAAGAGGAACTACAATGGTATCCCCTGCAGTGAGTGTGTCTTCACGATTTACTGCAAACCAGTTATTTTTTGGAATGATAACGGAGCCATTGGCTTTGATGATGTATATTCTCTCTTCATCAGCCAATTCTTTAATACCACCGCTACGCTCTAGATACTCAGAAAGGCTCAAACCTTGTTCAAACAAATGAGAAGCCGGATAATTCACCTCACCAATAACACTAATGGAGTCTCTTTCTTGCGGAATATAAAGAGTATCCCCATCTTGTAATACTAAGGATTGTCTGCCATCCATAATACTAGGCAGGTTGATTACCAATCTACCTTGCGCTTTAATCGTACTTAAATCTTTGAGTAGCTGTTTAACTTCAGAGTAAGCAATATTTTCAGCGCTAGGTTGAAGACTCTTAGATGCAATTTCTCGCTTTAGGTTTTCAGTTAACCGTTTGAGTTGTTCCTGTTCTTGATTCTTTATCTCTTCCCTTGTAAATACAGCACTGTCTATCGAAGCGAACTCCGTCAGCCCCCCCGCACGTGCAAGCACATCATTCAATGTTTCACCACGCTTGATTGTGTATGTGCCAGGGAACTTCACTTCCCCCTTAACTGTAACTTGGTTTTCATCCATCCATTTTGGAACTGACAATATGTTTATGGCATCTTTACTCTTAATGGTAATAGACTGCTGTTTCAACTCTTTAGCCAAATTGAAAGATCTATGCTCTACGCTCATCGATTCATCATTTTTGAACGTTGTCAACTCGGCTAAACCTAAATAGGCGGATTCGAGCAACCCACCTGCCGCATCTATGGCATCTTTCACAGTGTAATTACTAGCTATTGGATAATTACCAGGGTACTTTACACGCCCCTGAATTGTTACAATTTCTAATGGGTGCTGTGGTGTTGCTTGCTGTTGTAGTTGCCTAATTACAGGCTCCAATAAAGATATTCTAGAAAACGGACTTGGTAGCTCAGTTTTAGCATCCAATTCTACTTTCGCGTCTTCTGGTAACATAAAGGACCAGTTTTCGCTTTCAGGCTCACTTTTTTCTTCAAAATCTTCCGCGGCGACTTGGTTTTTTTGCCCCTGATTTAGCGTTGTAATGGCTTCGGTGTCCACAAATGCCTTAAACAACTCATTTTCATATAAGTGCCATAGTTTTGTTTTTTCTTGTTGCTCTAGCTCATCAGCAGTTAAATCTAATGCTTTTAGCGCATCTTTCTCCTCATTGAGATATTGAAAACGGCTAAAAATAAACACTTTATCGCCACTTTGCAGTTCGACAAGGCCTTTATTATCGGTATTGGAGCTTAACTGCTCTAGTAAATTAAACTGTACCAGAGATACTTTTTCAAAACGCCCTCCTCGCACAACCAACCCATACCCCGTATCAGCCTGAGGAAGAACTGAATGCAATGAGTTATTAAATAATTCACTGATGGTCAACCCTGGTTTCCAAGCGTATTTACCGGGCCTTACAACGGCACCAATCAACGTCACTTCATTATCAAAATGAGTCCCCGTTTTATCAACCTTAACAGCATCACCATCTTTGAGCTTCGTACTTGCAAACTCACTCCTCTCAACACCAATCACAGTTCGTGTACCGTTAGTATAGCGGCTAATCATCACCGAATTTTTAAACGCTGTTGCACTCATACCACCAGACATTATCATCAAGTCAGCTAATGATTCGCCTTCTTTAACTTCGAATATAGCTTCTCGTCTAACTGCACCTTCAAGTCGCACTTGGCTTTTCAGACTTGGTACAAATACGGTATCTCCAGCTCTAAGCGGTGCATCGTCTGCATTATCACCACTTAGTAATAGGTCATAAAGGTCCAGTGTTTTTACGACTTCCCCCTTACGCTTTAACTGAATATTACGAAAAGAGCCGATATCAGTTAATCCACCGCTGGTATATATACTATGAGTGATATTTGACAAAGACGATAAAGTGTAACTTCCAGGCCTTTTCACTTCTCCAACCACTAAAACCCGAATTTTTTTCAGCGCTGTAAGGGATACGTAAACTGAAGTACCAATAAGCTCTCTTGATACCTTATCCTGCAATAATTTTTTAAATTCACTATATTGCATTCCAGTAACACTAACAGGCCCCAACTCTGAAAGTTTGACATGGCCCTCACCATCAACTTCGACTATTTCTTCAAAGCTTTGTTGGCCGAAAAAACTGACCTTAAGTTGATCGCCTGCTCCCAAGATATAGTCCTGTGGAACAGAAACATTACTTACGTCGTTCTCTGCAAATGTATTACCACTAAACAACTCACTACCAAAAGGTTTTAAAACCTCTAGCTCAGGTTTGAAGCGCTTTTCTTCATTTGATAGATAGTCTTTCTCAGGCTGTAGTTGTGGCATATTGACTGCTTCTGGCTTTTGGTTTTCTGTTGTACCACCACTAGAAGAGTTTAGTGTACTGATATCAATACCGTACTGCTTGGCAAGCAATTGTTGTTGACTTTTCGGTAGTTTTTTAAACTGTTCTATTTGCTGCTTTGTTGGAGTAAAAGCGGCTGCGGAGCAGGCAAATAGCATTATTAGTAATAAAAGAAGACGGTTTACCAACATGCCTTACTTCATCCTGTGTAAGTGAAATTCATAAATAGACGCGTATTCTACACTAGTTATTCAAAAATCCAAATCGGGGAGGAGTGTGCATTCTGTTATATTGTGTAACCACACCAACCTGGGAAGCAGTTAGACTAAATTTGGGATAGCTACTTATTTTCTAGCTGTTGTTATTCTAAGCTATGGCCCCCGTTATTAATCTCGAGTCAGAAAGTAGCATCTGAATAGAGTAACCTGCATAAGTGGCCTATTAATTTCAATGCGTTAGCTCACAGCTTATCGCTAGTTCAAATTAGTTAATGTGTTTAACTAAACGGGAGGACTAAATTCTTTAAACTAATAATGATGTCTAAACGGAAGACCTCAGCCTAGCTAGTTTAAACATCATTATTTACCTGAACAGATTTACACCTTAAAAACTGTAAACCAAAGTAAGTGAGGTTTCTGTATCAGTATTTTCTTTATCGTCTGCTACGTCTGAGTTGTGGATGATGTTGTATGCCACTTTCATCTGGAGAGAGCCGTTGATTTTAGTCAACAATGCTGTTTCAGACGTTGTCTTGGTGTTGGTATCACCATATTCAATCGCGATAAGCTGTGTAAAACGTGCGTTTTCTGAGATCTGCCATTGGTAATCTAGTTTACCAACACCGATGAACTCGCTTTCAGAAGTACCAGCAAGTAATTCTCCGTCATCGTCAAGTTCAGTGCTATCGTCTTGGTGCTCAAAGCGCTTTACACCGGGACCGATTTCAGCGTTAAGATACATGTCGTCGTTTTCGAATAAACGTTGACCGTAACCCACTGAAATAACGGCTTCACTGCGGTAAGCACCAAAGTAGTCTGAAACATAAGAACCAAACACAAATAAATGGCTGTTATCTTCATTTAACTTGTAGTTACCTTGAACTGATGCTGAGTATTTTTCGTTAGTACGAGATGTAACATCGACACCGGCATCGTTTTCACGCGTGTCTTCTTTGTAGAAGCCGTCTAACTTGTACTCGTTATTCCAGTTAGTTAGGTTGTGCTTAGCTTTGATCCCACCTTTTAGGGTTGTTGTTTCTGTATTACCACTGGTGATAATCGCACCCACTTCACTGGTTACATCCCAAACTTTCTTTGGCTTCTTAGCTTTGCTTTCTGCCGCTGCATTAGCGCTTGCTGCAACAAGAATACAACAGGTTAAAACCTTTAATTTCATTTCTAACTAACCTTTTACTGATCTTTGTGTAGGTGAACATCCATTTGCGGGAATGGAATGGTGATATCGGCTTCGTCTAGCGCAATTTTAATATTTTCCACAAGTGTGAAATACGTTGGCCAGTACTCTTCTGTTTTAACCCAAGGGCGAACGACAAAGTTAACACTTGAATCCGCAAGCTCTAGTACCGCAACATTGTACGCAGGTTCTTTAAGAATTCTAGGTTCATTATCTAGTACAGACTTTAATACTGCTTTTGCTTCTCTTAGATCTGCGTCATAACCAACACCAATAACAAGGTCAATACGACGTGTTTTTTCACGCGAGTAGTTAACGATTGCACCAGACATAATAGAAGAGTTTGGCATTACAATCACTTTGTTATCAGGAGTACGTAGCTCAGTAGAGAAGATTTCTATCTTTTGTACACTACCCGCTCTACCGCCCGCTTCAATATAGTCACCTGACTTGAACGGGCGTAGCATAATAATAAGTACACCAGACGCAAAATTAGAAAGTGAACCTTGCAGCGCAAGACCAACAGCCAAACCTGCTGCACCTAGAATAGCAATGAATGAGGTGGTTTCGATACCAACCTGAGATAATGCCATAAGCAGTGTCGCGGCAAACACAATCGCATAAGCAATATTGGCAACGAATGAGCCTACCGCTTTATCTACTTTGCGTTTACCAAATGCTTTTTCGGTGAGATCAGCACTGAGCTTAGCTAGTTTTAAGCCAACGAAGAAAATTATTAGTGCTATAACGCCTTGAAGCACATAGTGTAAGATTAAATCTGAGTTCTCATTAACCCATTTCCAAACAGCTTCCATACTCATCCCCCTTTTTATATTAAGCAGTTATTTATCATTAGATCGGCTGGATCATACATAGGATATATGAATATTTGCTGTATGCGGAAATAATCTCCGAAAAAAAACTTTTATTAAGTTTTTTCGATATTTCCCTTTGCATTTGGAAAAAACTTATGTATTATGCGCGCCACACCAGACAAGGTGTTCAAGTCTTTTGTGGCGGCTGTAGCTCAGTTGGTAGAGCCCTGGATTGTGATTCCGGTTGTCGTGGGTTCAAGTCCCATCAGTCGCCCCACTCTTTCTATAAATGTATTCCACATTTTTATTTTTACGCACATAGCACCCTACGCAATAAACACCAAGCACCAAACATCTGCGTAGCAGCGATTTTATATCGCGACTTAAGAATAAAACCCTCGCTACATAAAGTAGCTCCTACCAAACTACAAGCACCAAATTCAACGTAGCAGCGATTTTATATCGCGACTTAAGAATGAAACCCTCGCTACATAAAGTAGCTCCTACCAAACTACAAGCACCAGATTCAACGTAGCAGCGATTTTATATCGCGACTGAGAATAAAACCCTCGCTACATAAAGCAGCTCCTACACGACCAACACCACACAATAAGCACCAGACATCTGCGTAGCAGCGATTTTATATCGCGACTAAGAATTAAACCCTCGCTACATAAAGTAGCTCCTACACGACCAACACCACACAATAAGCACCAAACAACAAGCGCCAAACATCTGCGTAGCAGCGATTTTATATCGCGAATAAGATCTCAGCATTAAGCCGGTTTTGCAGATAAGGGAGTGATTTAGGCATAAAAAATGCCACCTTATTCAGGTGGCATCACACACGGGATTATTTCTACATACATAGAAATTCTGTATTACTTCCAGCTTCTCATTTTATGACCCTTCAATGCATAGAAGAGAATGAATAAGTAGCTAGGTAGCATTAAACTGTACGCACCTTGAGCACCTAGTCCAGCAACGTTGCCTAAACCGATAAGCAATGGTCCAAGTGCGCCACCGGCAATACCCATAATAAGTAGGCCTGATGCAGTGCCTGTTAAGCGCCCTAAGCCATCAAGTGCTAAAGGCCAAATTGCAGGCCATACCATGGCATTAGCAAAACCCAACAACGCAATACACAATAGCGGATCTGGTAAGTGAGGTCCACCAAAAGGTACCAATAGTATATTCGATAGGAAGTATGACTCATTACTGCCTAAAACAACAGCAAAAACGGTGATTATACCTGCAATCGCTGACATCACGAGCGCAGTTTGCTGTGACATAAAGCGTGGAATAGTCGCGATCCCGATCGCATAACCGATTAACATACAGCCCATGGTATATGACGTCATCACAGAGTAATCAGCGATCCCTAACTGTAATGCATATGAACCAATCGTATCGGCGGCAATAACTTCAACTGCAACATATAACGCAATACCAATAACGCCTAGCGCTAAATGAGGATGACTAAGCGCTTCTTTTACTTCACCCTTACCTGTTGAGGCTTCTTCTTCAAATACAAGATCTGGAAGCGGCGATACTTTTGCAAATAAAGCAAATAAGAAGATTAAACCTGCAATACTCATATATGGAGCAATCAAGCTGTTTGCCATCGCGTCCTTTTGAACTTGTGACAGTGCTTCACCTTCATTTACTACGCCGCTGACCACAACAGCTGCAAATACGATAGGTACGATTACACCCGCAGACTTATTGAGTAAACCCATAATACATACGCGTACAGCCGCTGATTCTTCAGAACCCATTTTTACCACATATGGATTTACAGCGGTTTGCAACACAGTTTGACCAACACCTATCATTAACTGAGCAAATAGGAAGATTTCGATCATTTGCATTTTTGCAGCAGGAATATACATCAATGCAGATAAAGCCATAATCGCGCAACCGATAGCCATACCATTTTTGTAACCGACTTTTTTGATCAGCATCGCTGATGGGATACCAGCGATCGTCACTGCAATATAGAAAGAAGAAATGATAAATGAAGCTTGGAGCGGTGATAGCTCCAACATCTGTTGTAAGAATGGCGTAATAGCCCCATTTAACCAAGTAATGCAGCCCAATATGAAAAACATTGACCCTGCGAGTGTCATAGGTAGCCAGACGCTTTGTTTGGCGAGTTGTTCTTTATCCACTGTCGCTTCCATAAAACTCTTCTTGTTGCTAGGGGTACATTGCAGTTTTGAAGCAAACTCAGCAATGTACAAAGTTAATTTGGATTATTATTTTTGCGCTTTATGTGCTCAATTTGGCATAGATCCAGAAAAATGACAGCGCTGACATTTAACTTTACGTTAAAATCTATTTCATTACCAGTTAGAATTTGAGCAAAATTATCACCAAAAAAGGGCCATTGCCCTTTTTTGCGATAAACTGAATACGAGGGTTTATTTCAACCCTGTGACACGGCTCGTATTTTTTTCTCCGGCTCGCGTTCTCAACAATACCTTACTTTCATCTGAGACACTCATCTGATCAGTATAAGGCTGCCAAGATTCACCATTGTCTAAGCTCACTTCAATTGCAAGATAAGGGAAAGTACTATTCGCTTCAAGTTTACCCAACACCACTTTGGCACCAGGAACCGGAAGGTTTGGCTTAATGCCATCGTTTTGCAACTTTGCAATTTCTTTTAAAGACAAGGCTGCAGCAAAGGTTGAGAAGTCCTTATTTAACTCTTTTTGGTTAATACGACGCCCTTCCCAATCCGCTTTATGCCAAGCGCGTTCCGCGAGCGAAAGCAAACGAGGGAAAATCAATCGTAGCACTTGGTCTTCCGAGCGAATGGTCTCACTCCATATTTGCCCTTGCATACCAAGGATATTTTGCGGTCTTTTAAGCGCAGGTAA
This sequence comes from Pseudoalteromonas sp. CO348, assembly GCF_004208845.1. Lineage (NCBI taxonomy): Bacteria > Pseudomonadati > Pseudomonadota > Gammaproteobacteria > Alteromonadales > Pseudoalteromonadaceae > Pseudoalteromonas > Pseudoalteromonas sp. CO348. The sequence continues at coordinate 106,445 of NZ_SGPI01000029.1, forward strand.
CTCTCGACCAACTAAGGCTTCTAGATTCACGATAGGCTCACGGTTTCGCGTGAAGTCCGCATTTGCATATATATTATCTGGCATATACGAAAATGCTTTTTTTGTATCAGTGTAACGAGTTGCCCAATAATAGCCGCGCTCTTCAGGGTGCGCTTCGTAAGGGTGATCAAAGTACAAATGTGTACCGTGAGACAAAATAACCTGGTAATTGTTGTTTGCAAAACGGTGAGCTCTGTCTGCAACCCCCCACTCCCAAATGTTATCCCAAGTATTTACCAAAAACTGTGGATTTGGAAATTCATCACGTTTAAAGGTCGTCGTGGTGTTATACATTAAACCATCTTCCCAAGCGGCAGGAGTGATCCCACGCTTAGCAAGCAATTTCGCAACTTTTTGAGTAAAGTATGGTTTTAAATCATTGGGTCCAGCCACTCCGTTGTCGGCGACCGCAAATAGATCATTACATGCTGGTGATTCAGTCCATGATCCCTTTCCAACCTCATCGCCACCAAAATGGACTGTGGTTAGCATAGTGCCAGCATCGCGATACATTTCTTGCAGCTCATATACCACCTTCTCCATAAAGGCATAGCTTGAGTCCAAGCATACATTAATAGAGTTATCAGTATAGAGTTGCACGGTTAGATACTTTGAAGTGTCATCAATGTCGTTCAGAAGATAGGCTTTGGCCTCTTGCGCTTTACCTGCTTCCATCAATTTGTGATAACGCGCTTCCATGGACTTAATCGCAGCACGAGCATGCCCAGGGCTTTCGATTTCTGGAATGATCTCGATATGACGCGCAGTGGCAAATTTAAGTAACTCGACAAAGTCTTCGCGAGAAAGGTAACCATTTCCACTTCCCGTTTTGAAAGGACCGGTGCCCAGTTGAGTCAGTAAGCACTCACGCTCTTGTAAATCAAAACAACGAAATGCGCCGACTTCTGTTAACTCCGGCAGTCCTGGGATCTCCAAGCGCCAACCTTCATCATCTGAAAAGTGCCAGTGGAACTTATTTAATTTATAACGCGCCATCTGTTCAATTAATTTAAATAACGCATCTTTACCATGATAGTTGCGGGCATTGTCGTAATGCATACCACGCCAGCTAAAGCGCGGAGAGTCTTTGATCTCTACGTGAGACAAGGTAATTTCATTTTTACTATCGGCTGGAAATAGCGCAAGCAAACTTTGAATACCGTAAAACACACCGGCGTTATCAATACCCGTGATTTCAATCACATCATCATCAATATCTAATGTATATGATCCGGCTTGGTTGTAGTCATAATCGCGCCCTAGACTTTTCGCAACTTTAAGGCGGATCGTTGGGATGTTCTCTTCAGGCACGTGATTAGCTTCGGCTCGTAAATCCAGCCCATACTCTGACAAGTCTTCTTGAAAAACGGCGACTTCTGACTTCAAACGTCCGGCAAAGCGGATCTGCCAGTTTTTGTTAAGGGTGATTTCGCCACGATTAAAGTCGATATGCTCAGGCTTTGGAATGATACGTCTTAGCGCATCTTCTTTTGAGACCGAAATATTGCTTTGATTACGTTCAAAACGCAGCGCTGCGTTCGCTATCTGCGTGTAATCGGTAGGTGTATTGTATCTCTTCAGCTGATTCTCACGCTCAAATGGCGCAACGAACTGCGTCATATCTTCTGTATCAGTATTTGCAAAAATGACCGGCTTATTTTTACCTGACACAATAAAGGCACGCGGCATAAAATCGCTGTATGCAGCAATCCAAGCCGAACCATCAAAAGCTAACTTGAGCTTTTCACCGGCTTTTAAGCCAGCAAACGAATCGGTAGGAGTTATACTATGAAGGTCGCCATTAATATGCTCAAAGCGTAAACCTTCAGCTGTTTCTGTTGAAATATGACGAACTGAGTGCAAGTAGATTTGCCAATCGCTTTGTCCTTTTGGTAGATCAACTTTTGAATTGTTAGTCAGTGTAATAGCACCGCTAAAGCCCCCAGCACCATTACTGAAGTTATTTTCTACCGCAAATTCAAAATGCGTGTCACTTGCAAATTGCGCTAACTGCTGCTGCGTAAATGATGCGTGTGTATAGAACGAGCACCCAGCAATTATCGCCCCAAGCAAAGTCGTTTTTATTCTCATCTTTTGCTCCCAGTCTTCATGTTCAATTCAAAATGAACATCATTTAATCACTTATTGTTCCTAAACATCATATAAAAGTTAAAATGACAGCGCTATCATTATTTTTTCATATCCTTGTGTTAGACAAAATGAAGCTACTCTGATTTGGCTGTAAATACCATCAAATAGCGATGAACTTGACCTTGGAAATAGCGAGTGCTTGTAGAAAGTGCTGAATTGAGTGTGATATTTTGTGAGAAGTTCAGAGAATTGTAATTGGATGTCGTAAAAAGCGGCGGATTTACTGAAAGAACACAATAAAACCGCCACGAATTCATAATGTGAAATTACCAGATTTTCACTCTGTCTTCTGGTTTAAGATACATCTTATCGCCTTCTTTCACATCAAATGCCTTATAGAACTCTGGCATATTCGGCAGCACACCAATCACTCGATAATGACTTGGTGAATGCGGATCTGTCATCAGACGATTACGCAGCTCTTCATCGCGGTATTTGCGACGCCAAATTTGTGACCAGCCCATAAAGAAGCGCTGCTCTCCTGTGTAACCGTCAATAACAGGCGCTTTTTGATCGCCTAGTGAAATTTGGTACGCTTTATAAGCGACAGTTAATCCGCCTAGATCACCAATATTTTCACCCAGTGTCAGTTGACCATTAACACCAGCGTCTTCAAATGGTTTAAAACCATTAAACTGCTCAACCAGCTTTTGGCTACGCGCTTCGAATTGTGAAAGGTCAGACTCACTCCACCAATTACGTAGGTTACCATCACCATCGTACTTCGCACCTTGGTCGTCAAAGCCGTGACCTAATTCGTGACCGATAACCGCACCGATTGCACCGTAGTTTACTGCATCATCCGCTTCTAGGTTAAAGAATGGTGGCTGTAAAATCGCAGCAGGGAATACAATCTCGTTATTCACTGGGTTATAGTACGCGTTCACCGTTTGTGGTGTCATCAACCACTCGCTACGGTCCACAGGCTTGCCTAATTTATCGATCATTTCCTGATTAGCAAATTGGCTATAGCGTACATAGTTACCGACTAGATCATCAGGGCTTACTTCAAGTGCTGAGTAATCTTTCCATTTGTCAGGATAGCCAATCTTTGGCGTAAACTTATTGAGCTTGTCTTTTGCTGCTACTTTTGTTTCAGCACTCATCCACTCTAGGCCGTCAATTGCTTGATCAAAACCTTTAATAAGGTTAGCAACCAACTCTTCCATACGCGCTTTCGCTTCTGGTGGAAAATAAGACTTTACGTAAATCTTGCCTAACATTTCACCTAACACAGAATTACTCGCATCCACCGCTTTTTTCCACGTTGGCGCTTGTTCCTCTACACCCGTCAATGTTTTACCAAAGAACCCAAACTTAAGGTCAACTACATCTTTACTTAGTAACTCAGCGTAGTCATTGGTAAAGTGGAATGTTAAATAGTCTTGCCAAGCTTCTAGCTTTGAATCAGCGATGATTTTTGATAGCCCTTCAAAGAAACTAGGTTGGCTTACAATAAGTGAATCAGCTTTGATACCAAGCGCAGTTAGAAATGCTGACGTATCAAAGTCTGGCATTAATTGATTAAACGCATCATTGCTTAGCTTGTTATAGGTTTTAGTCGCGTCGCGGCTTTCAACACGTGTCCATTGCGCCTCGGCAATTTGCTTCTCTAACGCTACAATATTCAGTGCAGCTTGGCCTGGATTTTTATGACCAGCCTTAGCCAACAACTGTTCAATGTAAAGCTGGTACTGTTCACGGATCTTACTGAATTTTTCGTCATCTTTCAGATAGTAATCGCGATCTGGTAAACCAAGCCCTGACTGGAACATATAAAGTGCATTTTCGCTTGAATTTTTGGCATCATTATTAACGTACCAACCAAACGGTGTACTTGCCCCCGTTAAACGCATTTTAGCAAAGATAGCTGGTAGCTCCGACTTACTCTTCAAGTCTTGAATTTCTTTCAGATAAGGCTTAACTGGGTTTAAGCCCAGCTCGTTTCTCGCCCCTTCATCCATATAGCTTTGATAAAACGCACCCAGCTTCTGTTCATCGCTACCCGCTTTTGCAGATGCATTATTTGCAGCATCTTCCAGTACTTTACGCAGTGCTTTTTGCGACTCATCATAGAGCTGCGAGAAAGAGCCATAATTTGACTTATCTGCAGGGATTTTGGTTTTTTCTAACCAGTGACCATTAACGTGAAAGTAAAAATCATCTTGTGCACGCACTGATTTATCAATATTTTCCAATTCGATACCAGAATTCAAAACCGCCTTTTGTGCTTCGGCTTGTTCCGCTGGTTTTTGTTGTTGTGTTTGCGGTTGTTCGCTACAACCAATCAATCCCAATGCAAGTGCAACACTTGCAGCGGTCAATGATAGTTTTTTCATTTTTATTCCCCTGATAGAGTTTCGCTTGTAAACGTCGTATCCCATTCATCTAGATAAAATAATGCTCAAATTACTTATCCAAACCTCAGCTTAAATAATCAAGCAGGTCAATTGCATATAGATGAATGTAATATAGACATATCCTTTGTGGCTTGAAAAGAATTCCTTCTAGCTGTGTTTCCTATCAAACCTCAGAGTAACGAGAATCGTTGGCTGATGTTTATTTACACGTAAGCGGTCATTCACTAGTCTACCTATGCACATAGTGAATGACTATGACTCAGAGTGCTGAATTTAGTAACAAAGTTTGTCACTTACTTTAGCGGGCTTGTAGTAACTCAACGATTGCTCTATTGGCCTCAGGAAACGCGAGCTCATGTAACTGCTCGACTGCAACCCATTTAGAAGGCTGCCCTTCTGCGCCATGAGCTTCACCGGAAAAATCCTCAACATGATGAATGTATAAGCATACCGCCTTATCAGCATAGTCATGCTCAATGCGCATTAGCTCAGATGAGTTATAGATCTCAATGCCAACCTCTTCTTGTAGCTCACGTTTCAATGCCGAAAACACATCTTCGCCCACTTCCATTTTCCCACCTGGGAATTCCCAAAGTCCACCTTGATGTTGCTCTTCACCTCTTAAGCAGACAAAGATTTGCTGATTTTTTTCAATCACACCAACAGCGACTTCAACACGTTTTTTTTGCATCATTTTCTCCATAAAAAAAGCGACTTAGCGTCGCTTTTTATACAAATTTAGATTTAGCCAATTATTTTAGTTTGCCGCAACACTGCTTAAACTTCTTGCCTGATTGACAAGGACAAGGATCGTTACGACCTACTTTTGGCTCATTTCGATGGGCAACAGACACGCCTTCCGGTGCATCACCACCTACGCGCTCAACCTCTTCATGTTGATATTCACGCGGTGCTTGCTCACTCTTACGATGTTGTTCTTCAACCTTCTCAACATCTTCCTCCGCACGAACCTGAACTTTACTTAGTACGCCAACAACGTCAATCTTCAAGTTTTCAAGCATTTGTGAGAATAACTCAAACGACTCACGCTTATATTCTTGCTTCGGATTCTTCTGCGCATAACCACGTAAATGAATACCTTGGCGAAGATGATCCATTGCCGCTAAGTGATCTTTCCAATGCTGATCTAGGCTTTGTAACATAACCGCTTTTTCGAAGTGACGTAGCACATCTGGACCTACCATCTCTTCTTTTTGCTTGTACGCTTTATCCACGTCTTCTACGATACGATCGCGTAGCATTTCTTCATATAGTTTGCTGTCTTCTTCAAGCCATTTAGCAATCGGAAGCTCAACATGGAAGTCGTTTTTCAAGCGTTCTTCAAGTGCTGGGATGTCCCACATTTCCGCCAGACTTTGCGGTGGAATATACTGATCAATAGTCGCATTCAATACATCTTCACGAATAGCCGTGATCGTCTCTGAGATATCGCCTTCTTCAAGTAGTTCGTTACGTTGTTCGTAAACCACTTTACGTTGATCGTTCGCAACGTCATCGTATTCAAGTAATTGTTTACGAATATCAAAGTTACGCGCTTCCACTTTACGCTGGGCGTTTTCAATTGCACGGTTAACCCATGGGTGTTCAATGGCTTCACCACGTTGCATACCTAGTTTACGCATCATGTTAGTCATACGCTCACCTGCGAAGATACGCATCAATGCGTCATCCATCGATAGGTAGAAGCGGCTTGAACCAGCATCACCTTGACGACCTGCACGACCACGCAACTGGTTATCGATACGACGCGATTCGTGACGTTCTGTACCAATAATGTGTAAACCACCAGAAGCCAGTACTGCATCATGACGCGCTTTCCAAGCGGCTTTAATTTCTGCTATTTGCTCTTCTGACGGGTTTTCTAGTTTTTCAACATCCGACTGCCAGCTGCCACCCAGTACGATATCCGTACCACGACCAGCCATATTCGTCGCAATCGTTACCTTGCCCGGTAGACCCGCGTCCGCGATAATATCCGCTTCTTGGGCGTGGAATTTCGCATTCAGTACGTTATGGTCAATTTTTTCTTTGCGAAGGAAGTGAGAAAGATACTCAGAACTTTCGATAGATACCGTACCCACCAATACAGGCTGACCACGTTCTTGGCAAGAACGAATGTCTTCAAGAATGGCTTCAAATTTCTCTTCTTGCGTCAAATATACAAGATCTGCACGGTCATCACGCACCATAGGTTTATTGGTTGGGATAACGACCGTATCTAGGCCATAGATTGACTGGAATTCGAACGCTTCAGTGTCCGCTGTACCTGTCATACCTGCAAGCTTGTTATACAAACGGAAGTAATTCTGGAATGTGATTGAAGCCAAGGTTTGGTTTTCGTTCTGAATACGAACCCCTTCTTTCGCTTCAACGGCTTGGTGAAGACCCTCAGACCAACGACGTCCTTCCATCGTACGGCCAGTGTGCTCGTCAACAATGATAACTTCATTATCTTTTACAACATAATCCACGTCTTTTTGATATAGCTTGTGAGCACGAAGTGCTGCGTAAACATGGCTAAGTAGTGAAATATTACCTGCCGAGTAAAGCGAGTCACCCTCTTCAATCAAACCACGTTCAGTCAGTAATTCTTCAACTTTGATTTGACCACGCTCGGTAAGGTGAACTTGTTTACCTTTTTCATCAATGGTGAAATCGCCATCGCCTTCCACGCCTTCTTCGTCTTCTTTTTCTTGCTGTACAAGATCAGGCACGATTTTATTGATTTCGGCATAAAGCTCAGAGCTATCTTCAGCAGGACCAGAAATGATCAGTGGTGTACGCGCTTCATCGATTAGGATTGAATCCACTTCATCCACAACCGCATAGTTAAGTGGACGTTGTACACGTTCTTCAACACTAAACGCCATGTTATCGCGCAAGTAATCGAAGCCGAACTCGTTATTGGTGCCGTAAGTGATATCCGCAGCATAGGCTTGCTTTTTCTGCTGTGGCATCATGCCTGGTACATTACAACCTACAGTAAGACCTAGGAATTCAAAGAGTGGACGGTTGGTCTCAGCATCACGCTTAGCTAAGTAGTCGTTGACGGTAATAACGTGAACACCCTTGCCTGAAACCGCATTCAAATACGCCGGCAATGTTGCTGTTAGTGTTTTACCTTCACCCGTTCTCATTTCTGAAATACGACCTTGGTGAAGCACCATACCACCAATCATTTGCACATCGAAATGACGCATTCCAAATACGCGCTTAGATGCTTCACGCACCGTAGCGAACGCCTCTGGTAATAAATCATCTAGCGTTGAACCTTGCTCAATACGCTGTTTAAACTCAGCCGTTTTTGCTTTTAGTTCCTCATCGCTCAATTTGCCGTATTGTTCTTCTAACGCATTGATTAAAGCGACTGTTTTTCTTAGGTTTTTGATGGTGCGATCATTACGACTACCAAAAATTTTGGTAAAAATATTTGCTAACATGTTTAAACCGTTTCACTCTGTGTATTGGCTGACCCATCTCTCTAAGCCAATGTGGTTAAGGCTGGGTCGCGCTTGTCCTGTTGGCGACAAAAGCGTTCCTAAATTACGGTGTTCATTTTGCCAATTTAGGAGTGAGCATTTTGTATCTTGCCGAGTTAAAATTATGCCCTATCATACCAGACTCTTTGTTTCTGCAAACCTTATTGGGTAAATAATACCAAGTTCAATTGCAAGAAATCTTTACTGTTGGGCGTAAGCGTACCGTTGCAAGTGATAAAGTTTAGTTGGCACCTAACTCGAGTCAGTTATTCGAGTGCAGAGCTAAGCGCTTTCGACAACAAATGTTGGTACTTTTGGATTTCTCAAAAATTTGTCTCTGATATACTTAGAAGACTGAGAAACCACCAGTACGGAGTAAATTGACTCCGTATTATCCCGATATGGCGGTTATTTTTTATTTTTCAACCTATGGGAAGTAAGTCATTGGCTAAAAATCGCTACAATCCAAAACCGCTTGATGAAGTGATGGGTGGGTGGTCAGATAAGCTCAATCAATATGGCCAAAAAAGTGCCCAAGCGGCACAATTACAGAGCTGTTTGGAAGACACGCTAGGCCCTATTTTGAGTAAGAAATGCCGTGTCGCTCACTACAAAGAGGGAACACTGACGATAGAAGCGGCTTCTGCAACGCTTGCTACTCGGCTAAACTTTTTGAAAATGGATATTCTCAGTGCATTTAGAAAAGTTGGGTTACATGACTGTGCATCGGTTAAAATTACCACTAATCCAGAAGCCCAACAGCGTCTTACCAACAAGGTGGAATCCCAATCTTCGACCTATCAAGCTAATCGCAGTATGAGCCAAGCCACTGGCGAGCATTTGCTAGCGCTAGCACAATCCGCTCCACCATCGCTTAAGGCGAAACTGGAAAGACTCGCTAAACACGCAAACACAACGCAAAAAAAATGACGCCTTAGCGTCATTTTTTTATCAAACTATTGGCTTAAAAGCCTTATGCCGTTGCGGTATTGATACCCGCTTCCATTCCTGGCGCTGGCATACTGACTGGCTCTTCGAATGTTGCCCACTCCCATGCTGACTCAGTTGCCATGATTTCACGAAGCAACATATTGTTTAGGCCGTGGCCTGATTTATAGCATGAGATCTTACCTAAAATGTTGTGACCTGCCATAAACATATCACCCACACAGTCTAAGATCTTGTGTTTAACAAACTCATCCGCATAGCGTAGGCCATCAGGATTTAATACTTTAAACTGGTCTAAAACAACCGCATTATCCATGCTGCCACCTAAGGCTAGGTTGTTTGCATGCATGTATTCGATATCACGCATAAAACCAAAAGTACGAGCACGACTGATCTCTTCAGTAAAGCTTTGAGCGGTAATGTCTAATCCAATACGTTGGCGGCTAGCGTTGATCGCAGGGTGATTGAAGTCGATTTCAAAGTCGATGTGGAAACCATCGTAAGGCTCAATTTCAGCCCACTTGTCGCCATCTTCAACACGCACTTTTTCTTTGATGCGAATAAAGCGCTTGGCAGCGTTTTGCTCTTCAATACCGCCTTTTTGAATTAAGTAGATGAATGGCAATGCACTGCCATCCATAATAGGCACTTCGGCGCTGTCTAGCTCTACGATGAGGTTATCAATCCCAAGCGCAGCCACCGCGGCAATCAAATGCTCGGTAGTAGACAAGCGAACGCCGTCTTTATTTGTTAAACACGTACACAGTTGCGTGTCGCCCACAGCTTCCGGTGTTGTTTCAAAATCAACAACAGGGTCTAGATCAACGCGGCGAAATACAACACCTGTATTCACACCAGCTGGTCGGAGAGTGATCGTGACCTTTTCACCTTTGTGTAAACCTACACCTGTGGCTTTAACGACTTGTGCAATCGTACGTTGTTTAATCATATATTCGCCCACTTAAATTCTAGATAGGCGGCGGAGTATAACATAGTTCCACCAAACTGCCAATCTTTGTTTATTTTTTATACCAACTTTAGTCTGACTGCTTACGTAAAAAAGCCGGAATATCGAAGTAGTCACCTTTTTCTTTACTGTCGCTACCTTTTGCGCTTGCTGAACTAGAAGCTTGTTGTGGCTTCTGCTCTTGCACTTGTGGTGCAGGCGCTTCAGCTGGCTGCTCAGGCTCTGCAGCTGACGTTTGTGGTTGCGTAAAGCTTGGCACATACATGCTCGTTTGTGAGCTAGTTTGTGTTCCACCTACCGCATCTGAGCCTGAAGCTTGTCTAAAGCCATTGTCTACAATACCAAATTGCGGACGACGGTCACCACCTAAGCCCGTAGCAACCACGGTCACTCTTAGCTCTTCGCTCATTTCTGGGTCAATAACAGCACCCACTACCACAGTCGCGTTCTCTGACGCTAACGCTTTAACATGGTTACCAACGACCTCAAACTCTTCGATAGTAATGTCCATGCCTGCGGTGATATTAACTAAAATACCTTTCGCGCCAGTTAGGTCAACATCTTCTAAAAGCGGGCTAGAAATCGCGGCTTCCGCAGCTTCTTGTGCACGATCAGGACCTGTTGCCGAAGCTGTCCCCATCATTGCAGTACCCATTGCTGACATCACGGTTCTCACATCCGCAAAGTCAACGTTGATTAGACCTGAACGTGTGATCAACTCTGCAATACCTTGTACCGCGCCATAAAGCACGTCATTTGCTTTTGCGAAGGCATCTAGCAGTGTAGTCCCTTTACCAAGAACTTTAAGCAATTTGTTGTTTGGAATTGTAATAAGTGAATCTACAATTTCTGACAACTCAGCAATACCTTGCTCAGCCGCAGCCATGCGCTTTTTACCTTCAAGATCGAAAGGGCGCGTTACTACAGCCACAGTCAAAATACCTAGCTCTTTTGCAGCGCGTGCAACAACAGGTGCGGCACCGGTACCTGTACCGCCGCCCATACCAGCTGCGATAAATACCATGTCTGCGCCTTCAAGGCTGCTCTTGATGGTTTCTAGATCTTCTTCTGCTGCGCTGCGGCCCACTTCTGGGTTTGCGCCAGCTCCAAGACCTGAGGTGATCTGAGTCCCCAGCTGTACAGTAATATCCGCAGACGAACGACGTAACGCTTGTGCGTCCGTATTCGCTACGATAAAACGTACACCTTCAATTTCTTGGTTTACCATGTGTTCTACGGCGTTACCGCCGCCGCCACCGACACCGATGACTTTAATGACAGCTTCTTCGCTGTGCTGTTCCATAATATCAAACATCTTCACTCTCCGACTTGAGTATTAAAACTCGCCTTGGAACCATTTTGTAACACGGTTCCACCAACTCCCCTCTGCATCTACTTTCGACTTCTGTGCATTCATCGATTGTAGTGAACGGCCGTATTGTAACAAACCTACCGCCGTTGCATATGCAGGGTCATCCACATAATCTGTTAACCCCTTAATGCCAATTGGTTTCCCTATTCTTACTGGCATTTGGAATATATCTTCTGCGACTTCTTGTGCACCTTGCATCTTGGCACTACCACCAGTGATAACAAGACCTGCCGCAATTTGATCTTCAAAACCTGAGCGACGTAATTCTTCTTGCGCAAGCTCAAACAGTTCTCTAAATCTTGGTTCTACCACTTCAGACAAAGTATGACGAGACATTACCCGAGCAGGACGTCCACCAACACTTGGTACTTCGATGGTTTCTTCACTTGATGCCATTTGGCTCGACGCGAAGGCATATTGTACTTTCAGAGACTCGGCATGCGAAATAGGTGTTCTAAATATTTTTGCTATATCGCCAGTGACCTGATTACCCGCAACCGGGATCACGGCAGTATGACGCAGCGCCCCATTCACATAAATCGCAATATCCATGGTGCCACCACCAATATCTAATACCGCAACACCAAGCTCTTTTTCGTCTTCAGTCAACACCGAGTAACATGACGCCAAGGCGTTAAACGTTAATTGGTCTACCTGTAAACCACAGCGTTCAACACACTTTTCAATATTCTTTGCCATGTCATTCGAACACGTAATGATATGTGCTTTCGCTTCCATCCTTACGCCACTCATACCTAGCGGGTTTTTGATCCCCTCTTGCATGTCGATGCTATATTCTTGCGGCAATGAGTGCAGCATTTTGCGTTCGGCAGACATAGGTACAGAACGTGCAATATGAATAACATTGGCAATATCATCATCTGTAACTTCAGCATTATTTATTGCCACCACGCCACTTTCGTTTTGACACTGAATATGTTTGCCTGAAATCCCCAAATAAACCGAGCTTATTCTGCAATCAGCCATTAGCTCTGCTTCATCTACAGCGCGTTTAATAGACTCAGAAACGAGGTCTAAATCGTTTACCCCGCCCTTATCCATGCCGTGAGACTCCTGGCGTCCGACACCGACAATACTAAGTTGATTGTCCACAGTGATCTCCCCAACTGTGGCGACGACCTTTGATGTGCCAACATCTAATCCAATCACTAAGTTTCTTTCTGCCGACTTTGTCATGCTTCACTCTTGTTATTTTGTTGTTCTTGCTGCTCAGTAGGTTCTTTCCAACTCACTGCCAGTCCCGTGTCGTAGCGTAAATCAATGACATCAATTACTTTACCTTCAGGGCGTTCCATACGTGGATACACGTCGATAAAACGTTGTACTCGTTTGGCTTTATCTTCACGCCCTAAATTTAAGCGGATCCCATTGTCCAGCCATAGCTGCCAAGCAAATCGTTCTGAAAGCGCTAAACTTTCCAAGGTAAACTGATTTACCGCCAACAAGGCTTTAAACTGCTTAAATGTTTGCCATGCTTCTTCAGCACTCCCTTCAGGGCCGTATAATTCAGGCAGCCCTTGCGGCAATTTGTTACTGCTCGCTTGGAATACTTCACCATCATCATTGAGTAATGAATCGCTATTCCAATGCGCAACCGGCTTATGTTCCACTACATAGACTTGCAGCGTATCCGGCCATTGTTTTCTGACTGACACTGTCGCAATCCAAGGTAAAGACTTTACTGCCTTGTGGACTGCTTTTACATCAAGCTCAAAAAAACTATTTAAATCTGCGGTTTTAATTGCCGCCACAATGTCATCTTCATTGGTATAATGCGGTTTACCGAGCACTTTGAGTGTTTTTATTTGCGCATCATGATGTGCAACTAACCAATCACTTACCCAGTATGTTCCTCTTACCAATGTAAAAATCACCACAAAGAAGAAGCCAAGTCCCCAAAAAAGGGGCCAGTTCACTCTTGAACCGATCAGCTTCAACCCTGCCAAAAATGCTCGCATATTAAAGCGTTTGCTCCAAAATGCGAACAACTAATTGTTCAAAACTTACACCCGTTGCTTTTGCTGCCCTCGGTACCAACGACTTTTCGGTCATACCAGGTACGGTATTTACTTCGAGTAGATAGAAATGACCATGCTCATCTTGCATGGCGTCAACACGTCCCCAACCAGTGGCACCAACCAATTCAAAAGCGTGCTTTGCCATCACTTGTAATTGCTCAGTGTGTGCAGCGCTAATATCCGCCGGACAATAATACTCAGTACTGTTGACTTGGTATTTGGCTTCATAATCGTAAAAACCACGAGGCGTACGCATTTCAATAACAGGCAATGCCTCTTTACCAAGCATAGACACGGTAAACTCACGTCCAGTGATCCATTGTTCAACGAGAACTTGATCGTCAAACTTAAAGGCATTATTTAATGCCGCAGTCAGGGTTTCCTCGCTGTCTGCCTGAGCCATACCTATGCTTGAGCCTTCGTGACTTGGCTTTACCATGACTTTGCCAAACTCAGCGATTAGCGCCTTAGCATCAAAACCCGTCTCTTTGCTTACGACAGCATAAGGTGCCGTACTTAACTTGGCAGACTGAAATAGATGCTTACAACGGACTTTATCCATTGCAAGCGCACTACCAAGTACACCGCTTCCTGTATATGGTATCCCCATAAACTCAAGCGCACCTTGAATAGTGCCATCTTCACCGCCACGGCCATGTAGTGCAATGAATACGCGATCCACACCAAGGTCTTTAAGTTGCCATAAATTACGTTCTGCTGGATCAAAAGCAATCGCATCTACACCCTGATTAACGAAGGCATTTAACACTGCATTACCAGACTTTAGCGACACCTCTCGCTCCGCTGAACTACCACCAAGTAATACGGCTACTTTTCCAAACTGACTACTCATAATTCACTCTGTTTTAATTGCGCTATCGATAGCCCGGTTGCGGCTAACTGCTTCACGATTTGACCTATATTGCCAGCCCCTTGCGTCAACACTAAGTCACCATCTGCCATGGTGCTTGCCAACACTTTCGCCAATTCACCATGGTCACTGATATGGATAGGCTCGACGCCACGTTGACGGAGACTACGGCACAAACTTTTACTATCCGCACCAACGATGGGCGCTTCACCGGCACTATATACATCTAACAGCAGTAGTTTATCAACATCGCAAAGCACTTTTACGAAATCTTCATATAAATCGCGTGTTCGACTATAGCGATGTGGCTGATAAATCATAACCAAACGCTTATCAGGCCAACCAGATTTAGCTGCTTTTATCGTCATCGCAACCTCAGACGGATGGTGGCCATAATCATCAACCAACATCACCTCACCCACTTCATTATTGAATGAGCCGTAATGCTGGAAGCGACGTCCTACCCCTTCAAAATTGGCTAGCGCCTGATAAATCGCTTCGTTTTCAATATTGTGATCTTTTGCAACCGCAATAGATGCCAGCGCGTTCAATGCATTGTGCTTACCTGGCATATTTAGTGTCACTTCAAGTAACTCACCGTCTTTGGTTCTGACTTTAAAGTGTGATTCACTTTGTGTTTGCTTGAAGTCCAGTAACTGATAATCCGCATCGTTAGCCTCACCGTACGTGATGGTCGGCCTTGCAAAGCGTGGCAATAATTCTCTCACGACTGGCGAATCGATACACACCACCGCCAGACCATAAAATGGTAAGTTATGGATAAACTCGATGTAGGTGTCTTTCATTTTTTCGAAGTCACCGTCGTAAGTATCCATGTGGTCTTCTTCGATATTTGTTACCACCGACACCATCGGCTGCAAATGCAAAAACGACGCATCGCTCTCGTCCGCTTCTGCGATAAGGTATTCACTGCTGCCGACTTTGGCATTACTGCCAGCACTATTGAGCAAGCCACCAATAATAAAGGTTGGATCCAGCTCAGCCCGCGCAAAAATACTCGCGATCAGGCTCGTCGTTGTGGTCTTACCATGTGTTCCTGCCACCGCAATCCCGTGACGAAAGCGCATCAACTCGGCGAGCATTTCGGCGCGACGAACGATTGGCGTACGGTTTGCCTTCGCCGCTTGGATCTCTGGGTTTTGGTCGTTGATGGCACTCGATACCACAACCACATCAGCCATTTTTACATTTTCAGCTTGGTGGCCGATAAAGATCTCGGCGCCCATATTTGTTAATCGCTCTGTCATCGTACTTTTAGCAATATCTGAGCCTGTAATTCGGTAACCTTCAAAGGCCAGCACTTCTGCAATCCCACCCATACCAGCACCACCAATCCCGATAAAGTGGATGGTGTTGATACGTCGCATTGCTCTTCTGCTTGAAGCTTCCATTTTATATCCTAGTTCGATAATTCTGTACAAATTTGGGCAACTTTCGCTGTTGCCTCCGACTTACCGCATTGTCTCGCTTTTGCTGCCATGGTCGCAATTTTTTGCGGCTCAATAACAAGTGGCTGCAGTGTAGTTGCTAGCATTTCTGGCGTCAGTGCAGTTTGCTGCAATATAAAAGCTGCCCCAGCCGACACTAAAAATTGCGCGTTAGCCGTCTGGTGATCGTCAACGGCATGTGGGAAAGGCACAAAAATCGCCGTTTTCCCAGCTGCGGCTATCTCACTCACAGTAAGCGCACCGGCACGGCAAATAACAAGGTCGGCCCAAGCGTATGCGGCATCCATATCATGAATGAACTCGCTGACCTCAGCATTAATGCCTGCACTTTCATATCGTTGTTGTGTATCGTCTTGGTTATGTTTACCGCTTTGATGACGAATATTTAATCCGATACTGGCTACCTGTTGCTGAAGTAACTTGAGTCCTTCTGGTACGGTTTCATTCAGTGCTTTTGCTCCCAATGAACCACCGACAATTAATAGATTTAACGGCACTGAAACCGGTTTATCGCTAATCTCAGCAACACTTGCACGTACCGGATTCCCCACAACCTGAGCGAGCTTTTCACTGAATGCGCCGGGAAAACCAGCCAGTACGCGACTTGCAATTTTCGCCAGCAACTTATTGCTCATACCCGCAACCGCATTTTGCTCATGGATCACCAAAGGGATCCCAAGCAGTTTCGCAGCAACACCTACCGGGCCAGTTACATAACCGCCCATGGCTAACACCACATCAGGTTTACGCTGTTGTAAAATACGCTTTGCTGCAAGTACCGCTTTTAAAACCATAAATGGCGCAGTTAGTAATCGTTTGACTCCGTTACCACGTACGCCTTTCATGGCAATAAAATCAATTTCAAAACCGTAACGCGGCACCACATCCGCTTCCATTCTGTCCGCAGTGCCAACCCAGCTCACTTGCCAAGCCTGCGCTTGTAAAAATTGTGCCACTGCAATACCTGGAAAAATATGTCCACCTGTACCGCCCGCGACCACTAGAAGACGTTTTGTCATCGTCTACCTCCACGGGATGTTGCCTGCCTTGTCGACATTTTTGTCTCAAAATCTATACGTTGTAGAATGCCCGCCGCAATTGTCATCACCCAAAGGCTAGAGCCACCGTAAGAAACAAATGGCAGTGTTAAACCTTTAGTGGGTAAAATGCCAGCGCTCGCACCAATATTAACGACTGCCTGAAAGGCAAACCAAATACCAATGCCCAGGGCAAAATACCCTTCGTATTCTTTGCCTGCTTTAAGGGCCTTTTGCCCGATAAAAAGCGCACGAGTAACCAATACACCGAGTAAAATAATAATGCTAAAGACACCGATAAAGCCCAGTTCTTCGGCAATTACTGCAAAAATAAAGTCATTATGTGCTTCCGGCAAATACTGTAGCTTTTGTATGCTATTACCCAAACCTTGACCAAACCAGCCACCTTGGCCGTATGCCATTAGGGATTGTACCAATTGATAACCAGCGCCAAATGGATCTTCCCAAGGGTTTAAAAAGCCCACGACACGCTTCATACGATATGGCTCAATGATGATAAGCACTACAACCAAAGAGACACCGGTAAGCATTAAGGTAAAAAACTGCCAAAGCCTTGCACCAGCTAAAAACAATAGGCCAACGGTCGTCACAAACATGACCACCACAGTACCTAAATCCGGCTGCATCAAAATTAAGAACGCATACACCGCAAACACAATCATTGGCTTGGCGAAACCTTTGATGTTTTCTTGTACTTCATCGCGTTTACGTACCAAGTAGCCGGCAATATAGCTGAAGAAAAATAGCTTAGATGCCTCTGCTACTTGCAAACCAAAAGGACCAAGCGGGATCCAGCGTCTTGCACCATTTACTTCGCGACCAATAATCAGTACCGCCACTAACAGTACCAAACCAAAAAGCAGCAAATATGGATTACTGCGTTTCCACCAAGTCATTGGCACACTTGTCGCGAACCAAAAGAGAATAAACGAGCCCACTAAAAAGATAACGTGGCGAATGGTAAAGTGAAAAGGGTTATCAAATAGCCGCTCGGCAACCGGCATAGAAGCACTTGTCACCATCACAAATCCCACTCCAATAAGCATGAGCATGCAGTACATCAAAGGTACGTCAAATAAGCTCTCGGACTGGCGAGGCGTCAGCGCCTCTTTGATATCTGCGACGTTAATCAAGCATGTTCCCCCACTAAACGGACGAACTCATCCCCACGCGCCATATAGTTTGGATACATGTCTATGCTGGCACAGGCTGGTGCTAATAGCACAATATCACCATTGGTCGCTATCGTTTTTGCCGCCAACACGGCTTCTTCCAAATTGTTGACTTGATGGCTATTGCGCAGCAGTGGCATAAACTGTGCGCCGTCTTGTCCGAAACAAAATAGCGCTTTGCAATGCGTAGTGAGTGGCGTCTTGAGTGGTGAAAGATCTGCTCCTTTCGCATCACCACCCACGATCAAAATAATATTTTTGCGGCCTGAAGCCAAAGAATCAATAGCGGCGACCGTCGAGCCAACATTCGTTGCCTTTGAATCGTTGAAGTAACGAACCCCTGCAACATCGGCAACCAACTGACAACGATGAGGTAACCCCGTGAAACTCGCAAACGCGCTGGCAAATGCCTGCACAGGCAATTGCATCGGCGCTAATAACGCCAATACCGCCAAGGCATTAAATTGATTATGTCGCCCCACCATCGCCAATGTTTTTACCGCTAGCAGTGGTGTCTGTTTATGTGCGAAATGCGGCTCACCGTCAAAGGTCATTAAGTGATAATCCCCCTCAGTGAGGGATACACTGCTGCCTTGCCCATGCTGCGCAAAGGTATAATGATCTTCAGCATTAAAGACAATATGTTCAACATGCTGGTAAATACGTTGCTTCGCTTCGATATAAGCTTGAAAATCAGGATAGCGATCCATGTGATCTTCAGTAATATTGAGGATCATTGCCGACAAACAAGCCAAGCTATGCGTGGTTTCAAGCTGAAAACTAGACAGCTCAAGTACATAAACATCATGCGGCTGCTCTAACAACGACAGCACAGACGTGCCAATATTGCCGCCAAGCCCAACTTTTAAGCCTGCGGCTTTCAATACTTCTGTCGCGAGCGTAACAACGGTGGACTTACCGTTAGAGCCCGTAACGGCAATCACTGGACGGGTATTGAGGCGTGCAAATAGCTCAATATCGCCGATGACTTCAACGCCTTCGGCAATGGCTGCGGCAACGCTTTGTTCAAATAACGGGATCCCAGGGCTGATGATAATCAGATCCGTTTGCGCCAAAGCGGCATCAGCAAGATTGCCAAATACCGCTTCACATTCAGGTGCGTTGTGACTTAGCCAGTCCGAGCCTGGAGGCACTGGACGACTATCAACCACTTTTGGATTAATACCGTGCGACAGCAGAAAACGCACAATCCCCTGTCCTGTGACTCCAAGTCCCAGTACCGTGACATGCTTTTTCTGTAATTGCTCAATATACGTCATTATCTAATCTTCAACGTCGCAAGACCGGCCAGAACCAAGATAATCGAGATGATCCAAAAACGGACTATCACGCGTGGCTCAGGCCATCCTTTTAATTCGTAATGATGGTGAATAGGGGCCATTCTAAAGATCCGCTGGCCTCTGAGTTTGTAAGACCCTACCTGTAAAATCACGGATAATGCCTCCATCACAAATACACCACCCATAATGATCAGCACTAACTCTTGGCGTACTAAAATAGCGATGATCCCGAGTGCACCACCCAGCGCCAATGAACCCACATCGCCCATAAAAACTTGTGCCGGATAGGTGTTAAACCATAAGAAACCAAGACCTGCGCCAACAATCGCCGTACATACCACAACCAATTCACTTGTGAGTGGCAAATGAGGAATATGAAGGTAGCTTGAGAAATTCGCGTTACCAGTAACGTAAGCAATAATCGCGAGTGCTGAGGCAACCAAAATGGTCGGAACAATGGCGAGTCCATCCAAGCCATCAGTCAGGTTAACTGCGTTTGACGTACCCACAATCACAAAGTAACTCATGACCAAATAGAACAAACCAAGTTGTGGTAATACATCTTTCAAAAATGGCACGACTAACGTGGTTTCCGCAGCGCTGGTGGACGTAAAGTACAAAAATGCCGCCGTAGATATCGCAATAACCGACTGCCAGAAGTACTTCCAACGTGCAATTAGGCCTTTACTGTCTTTTCTGATCACCTTGCGGTAATCATCCACGAACCCAACAATACCTAAGCTGCCAATGACAAATAACGTCACCCATACATATTTGTTGCTAAGGTCGCCCCACAGTAGCGTACTGGTAAAGATCGCAGCCAGAATTAACAGCCCACCCATAGTTGGGGTACCCGACTTGGACAAGTGCGATTCAGGGCCATCATCACGTACAGTCTGACCAATCTGCATGCGTTGTAATGCAGCGATGAGTTTAGGGCCAAAATACAACGAAATCATTAAGGCCGTTAAAATGCCTAAAATCGCCCTCAGGGTAAGGTAAGAAAATACGTTAAACCCAGAATAATATTGGGTAAGATACTCGGCTAGCCAAACTAACATGATACTTCTCCTGTCTCGCTATCCGACTGGCCAGCGTTTACTAATTCTTCAACGAGCAGTTCCATCCGCGCACTACGTGATCCTTTAACGATAACGGTGCATTGTCCTGATTGCTCGGCCAATACAACCCGTAACGCCTTCATTAAATTCTCGCGAGTCGAGAAATGACGATTTGGCTTTTCAAATACATTGCTTGCGCTACTACTCAGCACCCCCAATGAAAACAATTCATCAATGCCTTGCTGCTTAGCATACTCGCCGACTTCACGGTGATATTCGCGGGCATCTTCACCCAGTTCTGCCATATCGCCCAACGCCAATACTTTATAGCCAGACATAGACGCCAGTAAATCAATCGCCGCGTTGACAGATTTCACGTTTGCATTGTAGGTGTCATCGACGACACGCAGCGTGTCCGAGACTTGGATCATGTTGACACGGCCCTTTACTTCAGCCATTTGTTCAAGACCCGTTGCCACCTCACTTAAGCTTGCGCCCAGTTCAGTTGTCAATGCTGCCGCAATCAACGCATTGCCAACGTTGTGCTGGCCACTAAGCGGTAAACTAATGGTGGTACGCTGTTCACCTTGGCATAGCGTGAAGGTGGGGCGAGCTAGCTCATCCAGCTCAATTGCTTCCACCCAAATATCAAGCTGAGCATTTAGGCTATAACGTTTCACTTTAGAAACAGCTAAGCTTTCCTGCCACATCTGAGCATAATCGCTATCAGCATTGATGACTGCGACACCGTCAGCTTTTAGGCCTGAGAAAATCTCACCTTTCGCTTTTCCTACGCCATCAATTGAACCAAACCCTTCGATGTGGGCTGGTGCGACGTTACATACTGTCGCCACGTCTGGACTTACTAATGCAGTGGTATAAGCAATTTCACCCAAGTGGTTAGCGCCGAGTTCTATCACCGCATATTCATCATCTTCACTTAAGCGCAATAGCGTCAACGGTACCCCGATGTCGTTATTAAAATTACCTTTCGTCGCAAGGACTTTGCCTTTTTGTGCCAAAATCGCCGCACACATTTCTTTCACTGTGGTTTTACCGACACTGCCGGTAATTGCAATGGTTTTAGGGGCAACGGTTTCAATTACTGCTCGGCCAATTTGGCCTAAAGCAATGCGCGTATCTGCAACCACAAACTGTGGTAAATCGATATCTTCATCGTGCTCAGAAACAATAGCTGCAATAGCACCTTGCGCTTTGGCCACATCCAAGAAGCGGTGGCCGTCAAAGTTAGGCCCTTTAAGTGCTAAAAATACCTCTCCAGACTGTATTGTTCTGGTATCAGTATTAATATTGGCGACTGCCAAATTCTCCCCGTCGTAAGGGGTTTTTAAGACTGCTGCAAGCCAAGAAAAATCCATCTTGATCATGCCTTTTCCCCTCGTAAAATCGCTGCAACGCATTGCCTATCACAAAAATCAATGCGCTCAGTACCTATAATTTGATAATCCTCGTGCCCTTTCCCCGCTATCAGCACCACACTATTTTCATCAGCTAGGTCTATCGCGTGTTGAATGGCTAGCCCTCTATCAGGCTGGCAGACAGCATACTCAGGGTGGATGAGTCCTGCCTTAACGTCATCAATGATTAAATTGGGATCTTCACTTCGTGGATTATCGCTGGTGATCACCAGTTTATCTGCATATTTATCTGCTGCTCGCGCCATTTCAGGACGCTTACCTTTATCTCTATCACCACCGCAACCAAACACACAGATAAGATTACCCGGTACATGTGCTCGCAAGGCTTGTAGTGCAAGTGCCAAAGCGTCTGGGGTATGGGCATAATCAACAATACATGTAGGTTTTTCAGGGGCACTAAATGGCTGCATGCGGCCTGCAACTGGCGAGAGCTGGCTGCAAGCTTCGCTTAATGCTTCAAGACTTGCGCCTTGTAATAGTAAAGTCGCAATCGCAGCAGCTAAATTATAAAGATTAAACTCACCATACAGTGGCACACTGACTTCACATTCACCCCAGCTGGTTTTTAACGTCGCCGTTAAACCATTTGGGTGTGCCGACACGGCATCAAAGAATACATATTGTTGGTAGCTATTTTTTTCAGTCCAGCGACCGTAAACAACCACTGTATCGTCATTAAACTCAGCGGCCCAGCTTGCACCTACTTCGTCGTCAATATTGATGACTTTGTGATTTGGCGCACAGCGAGTAAATAGCAGTTTTTTGGCTTCTGCATAGCTTTGCATATCACCGTGATAATCTAGGTGATCGCGCGTCAAATTGGTGAAAACAGCCACATCAAAGTCGCATTCGTCAACTCGACCTTGCACCAAGCCATGGGAAGAGACCTCCATCGCGACTTGATCATATTGTTGCTGTAAAAACGCTAAAATACGTTGTAAATCTACGTTTGACGGCGTGGTGTTTGCCAGCGGAATAAGGCTGTCTGGTTGACCATAACCAAGCGTACCTATCACAGCCCCTGCACTACCGGTTAGGCTAGCTAAATTGGCAATCATTGCTGTCGTGGTAGATTTACCATTGGTGCCAGTAACGCCTGTAAGTTTGAGCTTTTTACTCGGGTATGCATAAAACCGCGCTGCAATTGCTGCCAACTTATTAGCAAGATTATCGATAAAAATCGCTTGCTCTGGTGCAACATTAAGCTCGCTTCCCGTTTCTACAAGCACACATTTAGCGCCTTGCGCAACGGCACTGGCGGCATATTTAGCACCGTCTTGGGCATGACCTTGCAGTGCAACAAAACAATCACCCGGCTCAATCACTCGACTGTCTATGCGTAGATGCTCAACCTCAACAGGGGCAATATTGACACCATAATCACTGAGTACCTGAGCAAGATCACGCATCGTTATCTGCTCCAGAAATATAAGCCACACGCTCTTTATCAGGTGCTACGTTTAGAATTCTCAGTGCATTAGACATAATTTCAGCAAAAGCAGGCCCTGCGGTTTGACCGCCATAGTAAACATCTCCCGCCGGTTCATTAACCATCACCACAACCGCAAGCCTTGGGTCACTTACCGGTGCAACGCCCGCAAAGTAACCAACGTACTCATCACCATAGCCACCCGCCACGGCTTTTTCTGAAGTACCTGTTTTACCAGCGGCACGGTATCCATCAACTTTTACGTTGTGGGCAGTGCCGCCACGTTCAAATACTGACTCCATCATCTCTACCACGGCATGTGTATCTTGCTCGCTAAAAATACGCTTGCCTTCAGGAATTTCATCTTGCTTCACAATAGTGAGTGGTCGCAAGATACCGCCGGCTCCAAACATAGCGTAAAGTCTTGCCATTTGCGCGGTGCTTACAGATACTGCGTAACCATAAGAGAGTGTTGCGATTTCAAAGTTAGACCAACGGCGGTTTGGATAAAATAGACCTGCGCTTTCACCAATCATGTTTGAGCCCGTTGGCTCACCAAATCCCACGTCTTGGTATAAATTGATAAAATACTCTTTTGGCAGCATTTGCGAGATCTTCGCAACCCCCATGTTACTGGAGATTTTAAGAATCTCTCTTAAGCTCAGCTCACCGTTATTACGAGTGTCTTTCACTAAGCCACCACTTAAGTTCATCCAACCCGGATAAGTATCTATCGTGTCTGTTGCCTTAACTGCACCATAATTTAAACCAGCCAATACCGCTAAAGGCTTTAAGGTTGAACCGGGTTCAAATAGGTCAGTCATAGCACGATTACGACGCTTATAAGGTGCAGCAGTACTTAGATCGTTAGGATTAAAGCTTGGGCTATTCACCAAAGCTAAAATCTCGCCAGTGTGTACATCAACAACTATCGCCGAACCAGAGGTAGCTTTATAGCTCAGTACCGCCGACTTTAACGCGCGATAGGCAATAGCCTGGATCCGTAAATCGATACTCAAGTAAACATCTTCTGGCTCAACACGCTGTTCTTCTGAAAGTACTTGTACTTCACGACCCTGCGCATCTTTACGAATGGTGCGTTTACCAGCCGTACCGGTTAATGCAGAGTCGAACATACGCTCAACGCCTTCTATACCTTTGCCATCAATATCGGTAACACCAATCATGTGCGCCGTTACTTCGCCGCTTGGGTAAAACCGTTTGGACTCGTCAAGCAAGTGCACGCCCGGCAGGCGCATTTGACGAATATAGTTGGCAACAACCGCTGTCACTTGACGCTTCAAATAGACAAAACGACGGCTTGGGTCTCCCCTAAGCCGTTCATCGACATTTTCTGGTTTAAGTCTGAGCACATCTGCAAGCTCTTTCCACCTGAGCTCATCATCGTACCAAGCTTGTTTCCGTATTTTCAGCTCAGCATCGTTTTGCTCTAACGCTTTATAATCTTCACCTTCTTTACGGGCTTTACGTAACACTTTTTTGGCAAGTGCCTTATCAATGGCAAGGGGATCAGCATAAACGCTCACAACCGGCACACTCACAGCCAGCTCTTTGCCATTGCGGTCGAAGATCATGCCTCGTTGGACATTGAGTTTCTCAACCCGTACAGTGCGCTTATCATTTTCTTCAATGGCCTTATCGGGCTCAATTACTTGCAAAAATGCAGCGCGTGCAACAAGCGTCATAAAAACGGTGAGCATTACGCCGCAAACTAGAGCAAAGCGCCAGGTGATAATAGATTGAGATTTTTGCTTTTGTTTATTCATGGCAGCACAATCACCTGTTCATCTTTACTGGTTGGGCGTTTCATCTCTAACTGCATCTTGGCTATCTCTTCAATCCTTGCATGCTGGGAGTAAAACTCTTCTTCTACAACGAGATATCGCCATTGTAGGTCTAGCTCATCGCGCTGTTGCAATAACTCATCCTGCTGTATCAATTGCTGGCGAGTTAAATGGGTAATTTGCACTACCGCGAGTGCAGAAATCAAAATCGTAAGTAGCAAGAATGCCGTCAACTTATTAGCAATGATGTAATAGCCTATTTCTACAAATAGATTCGGTTGACGTTGCTTACTTGCATTCATTAGAGTTTCTCCGCCACTCTTAATACTGAGCTTCGCGAGCGTGGATTTTGTGCAATCTCTGCATCGCTAGGCTTAATGGCTTTACCCACTGCCTTTAAGGTGAGATTTTGTTTAAGTTGTTCATCCGTTAAAGGCAGACCTCTGGGTATCGCCTCTCCCTTACTCTGCTTCTTGATAAACTGCTTTACAATGCGATCTTCTAGAGAATGAAACGAGATCACCACTAACCGACCACCAGGTTTTAACACCTCAAGTGACGCTTGCAATGCAGTCTGAATTTCTTCTAACTCGCTGTTAATATAAATACGAATGGCTTGGAAAGTACGAGTTGCAGGATGCTTGTGTTTGTCCTTGACAGGCACAGCTTCATCAATCAATTGCGCTAATTGCGCTGTGGTTGTAATCGCGGTGTGCTCACGTACTTCAATGACTTTACGAGCAATACGAGTGGCAAACTTTTCTTCGCCATACTTTTTGATCACGAATACCATTTCTTCAAGCTCTGCTTCAGCTAGCCACTGTGCAGCGCTGCGACCTGAATCAGGATCCATACGCATATCTAGTGGCCCGTCTTTCATAAAGCTAAAGCCACGGTCTGCATCATCAAGCTGAGGTGAAGACACACCAATGTCCAACAAAATGCCATCAACCTGACCTAAGATACCGGCTTGTTCCGCGACAGATTTAATTTGCGAGAAGCGGCTTCGCGCTATAGAGAAACGTGTATCATCAGCAAACTTTTCAGCCGCCTTAATCGCTTGAGGGTCTTGATCTATGGCTTGTAAACGCCCAGTCGACAATCTTTTGAGGATTTCACCTGAGTGCCCACCACGACCAAACGTCCCGTCGATATATATACCTTCAGGGTTAATTGCTAGGGCATCTAGGGTTTCGGTCATTAATACCGAAATATGCTTAAACTCTTCGCTCATTAATTTGTTTACCCCTACAAGGAAAAGTTTTCCAATTCAGGGCTTTCCTCAAAGTTTCCTGAGTGTTCAATTTCGGTATCTGCCTGCATTTGCTGATACCAGCGTTCTTCGTCCCAAATTTCAAATTTATTGAGTAACCCAACTAGCATGATCTTTTTGCCTAATTGCGCATGGGATCGCAATGAAGGCGCCAGTAAAATTCGGCCATTTTTGTCTAGTTGGTATTCTGTAGCATGACCTAGCAACATCCGCTGCCAACGTCTCACTCTGGGATTGGTATTAGAGATGCGACTTAGTTTGGTCTCAATTTCTAGCCATTCGGAGAGTGGGTAGAGCCACAAGCACGGTTCGTTGATCGCAATAGTACAAATAACAGTTCCCTGATCTTCGGACAGCAGCGGTTGACGGTACTTAGTCGGTACCGCAAAACGCCCTTTGTCATCCAAAGCTAGCGAACTTGCACCTCGAAACATGCGTGATCCTATTTCTAAGTTGGTTGATCCAGTTTGATCCACTAAAACCCACTTTTTACCACAGAAGAACAGTCTAGGGCTTGACAAGCACTTTTGTCAAGCTCAGTCGGTACCTTTAACGCCTTTGAAAGCCAGAAAAATCGCGGGATTTGTGGAAGATCATGAATTTTGTGGAAAAAAGTGGAGAGATGAAAAAATGCCATATTTTTTGGCCGGATAATCACGTCATACTTTCAAATTAGAAATTAAAAATTCCATTTGTTAACCCTTGCTTAAGGATGCTTTTGCAGCTGAATTATTTATGCAAATTAGCTTGGTTGTCCCTACTCGATTCGGTATCATTCGCGCTCTCTGATCAGCTCCATAGGTGGGATTATTCTGAAATCTTCAATACAGTTTCGATTTTATCGCTTACTCGTTCTACTGTGCTTGCCATGTCTGATCATTATTTTATTTCTATTATGTGAGCAACGTCAGCAGGCATTAACACAACAGTCACAACAGGCGCTGCATTACGCCAAACAAGTTGCGGCGATCCAGCAGGTAGAACTCGCAGATACAGAACAAGTGTTACAGCAACTGTCGACCCGTATTGATCACCTTACTGTAGAGCACGGTAAATGTCCGCCGCTGCTTTATCACGCGATGCTGCTCAGCCCCAACCTAGCTAACCTTGGCATAGTTGACGCTCAAGGGAACGTACTTTGTACTACGCATCAAGCAGATCAACGCGAGATCAATATCGCCGATCGTGGTTACTTTAAAACCGCAATACGCACTGCCCAGTTTAGTATTGGTGAGTATCAAATTGACCGCAGCATGCAACGTGCAACAGTCAACTTCGCGCTACCAATTTACGATGATCAGCAACAATTTTTGTTTATGCTTGTTGCGGTGAAAGGCTTAACGCATTGGAGCCAGACCCTTGCAAAACTGCCTCTTCCTGTTGGTACTCGGGTAATGATTGCCGACGCTAAAGCGCAAATCATTGCGCAATATCCAGCAGCAAATGCAGAACTTGGCCGTGCTGTTAGCAGTTCTTGGCCAAGCAATTTAAGCACACAGGCGACGCTACTAAACACCCCAGAAGGCAATCGCTTGGTGTATGTAAAGCAATCACTCAATAACAGCAACCGAGCGTTACAAATCTACTTTAGTTTCGATTTTGAGTCCCAGTTGAGTAGCATAGACAAGCGTTTTGCGCTCTTTTTGGGGATCTTCTTTGTGCTTGTATGCATTTTGTTTTGGCAAACCCATTGGCAATTAAAACAACAGCTTTTAAAACCGCTTAGTGCACTCAAGCATGCTATTGCAAAGCTTGAGTCGGGCAAGCAAGATCCCCGTTTTGATGCAACCAAAGTACCCAGTGAATTTGAGCATATCGCCGAGCGTTTTGCTCATATGGCACAAACACGCCTAGCCGCTGAAGACAATGCAAATCATAGACTTGCCGTTGTAAAAGCCTTGATTAATGCACTCCCCGATAGCTATGTGCGCTTAGATCAACAGGCTCAGATCTTATCTCGCTATGGTGATTATACCGATAAGGCACAAACGCTTAGAGAGTTGCTACCAGAACATATTTATAAGCGGATCCGAGCAGAACTTGCACTGCTAAACGATAAAACCTATGTGCAACTCGAGTTTTCTCCAACCAGCAATCAAGTAGTTGAATGTCGCCTGTGCGCCATTGAATCTCATCCTCAGGCGTTGCTGATTTTCCGTGATATTAGTCAACGTAAGCATCAAGAAGAGGCACTAAACCTGGCTGCATTGGTGTACAACAATAGTAGTGAGTGCATGATCATCACGGATGCTAATGGCTTTATCTTGGATGTTAATCTCGCCTTTACGCGTGTAACTGGTTACTCACGCTCAGAGGTGCTGGGTAAGTCCACTGCCATGTTAGGATCGGGTCAACACGACCGTAGCTTTTACGAATTAATGTGGCAGCAGCTTAACGAACACGGCCGTTGGCAAGGTGAGATTGTCAACCGCAAGAAAAATGGCGAGCTTTACACCGAATGGCTAACTATTGATAGCGTTTATGATAGCAACCGTGAGATCTATCGCCGTGTCGCGATCTTCACCGATATTACCGAAGTTAAGCGTAAAGATGCGCTGATCTGGAGACAAGCACATTTTGATGAATTAACCGATCTTCACAACCGCGTGGGACTTAAAAAGCACTTAAAAAAGCAGGTTGCCAGCGGACAACAGCAAACCGCCGTGTTGTTACTCGATCTCGACAATTTCAAAGATATTAACGACACTTTAGGCCATTATTACGGTGATTTACTCTTAAAGTTAGTCGCGCAACGTTTGAAGAGTATGGCTCCGCATGCGTTTTTATCTCGCATTGGAGGTGATGAGTTTGTCTTTGTGTTGGAAGATGATGAACACAAAACAACATGCAAAGCATTGGCCTCCCAGATCCAATCAGCACTTAAACAACCGTTTGAGATCAAAGATGAGCAGTGCCATATCACGGCAAGTATGGGGATTGCCACCGCACCAACAGATGGTAATGGCGCAGAAGCCCTATTAAAGGCCGCCGATCAAGCAATGTATCGAGCAAAGCAACAAGGTCGCAATGGCTACGTGATTTTTGATGACACCTTACGCAAAGTCGCGGAATCTAGAATGCAAATGCTCAAAGGTATTCGTACTGCACTGCATAACAATCAATTTGAAATGCACTACCAGCCTATCGTATCACTTGACGATAATCGCGTCGCCAAAGCCGAGGCTTTGATCCGCTGGCAACATCCAGAGCAAGGCATGGTGAGTCCAGCTGAGTTTATTCCGTTAGCGGAAGAAACCCAGCTCATTCATCATATTGGAGATTTAGCCTTTGCGCAGTCTGTTGACACGTTGACGCAACTACAGCACTTAGGCCATACAACACAAATTAGCATCAATGTTTCACCGGTCCAATTTGCCGCTAAAAATTGCACCTTAGCAAGCTGGAGTGACAAACTCACGACGCTTGCGATCCCCCCTGAGCACGTGGTTTTAGAGGTCACTGAGGGAATGATGATGCACAATGATAGCCGCACAAAGCAACGTGTTGAACGCTTAAAGCAGCAAGGTTTTCAATTTGCGTTGGATGACTTTGGCACGGGTTACTCGTCACTTGCGTATCTAAAACAATTAGATTGTCACTTTGTGAAAATTGATAAGCGCTTCGTCGATGGCATCGCAACCAATGCAGACGATTTAACCCTGTGTGAAACCATTATTTTGATGGCCCACCGCCTTGGTTTAAAAGTCATCGCTGAAGGCGTTGAGACCGCGACTCAGCATCAGCTATTAAAACAGGCTGGATGTGATTTTGGTCAGGGTTATTACTATTCAAAGCCGCTACCACAACGCGAGTTTCTAACCTTAATGACAGAAAAAAGCCACATTGCTGTGGCTTAACTGAAGTTACTTAAATCTAGGTGCTTGGTTTATTCAGTTAAACCAAGCGCAGTCATCATTTTGTTTGCAACGTCCACATGGTGCTGCATGGTTGAGAACTGCTTAGTTACACCCGCAGGACCGAAAGTATAAACTGGTACTGGCGCAGCCGTATGCGTACCAGTACCCCACACTACGCTTTGCTCTGAGGCAATCGCGCGAGCGATTTTTCCAGTGTAATCTTCTTTAGCGTATACATAGAAGTCACCGAAGTCCTCAAACGCAGGGATCATCGTTGCATCTTTGTCGTCATAAACACTTTGACCAACCTTCTCTGCATTATCTAGCGTCACCGTGTAAGCCGTCATATCTTCAATGGTCGCTTTCCAAGTTGGGCCCGATACATTTTCATAGGCTTCATCAGGCGCAGCTTCAGCAAGAATATCGAAGAAGGTGCCTGTTTGCGCGTAGAGCTTGTCTAGTTGCGCAAGTGGGCCAAAGTTAAACTTAGGATGATATTCTTTAGCAACACCATTTACATACATACCATCGCCAGACAGCGTTTGTGCTTCAGGACGCTCATGCTTTGAATAACTAAAGCCAAAACTACCCGTTTCATGGTCCGCAGTCACAACGACTAGCGTATCGTTACGGTCTTTTACCCACTCATGAACAGCTTCAACGGCTTCATCAAATTTAAGCAGCTCGTTTAGCATCCAACCTGCATCGTTTGCGTGACCCGCCCAGTCAATTTGACCACCTTCAATCATCAAGAAAAAGCCATCTTCATCTTTTGACAAGATATCAAGCGCTTTCACCGTCATTTCTTTTAATGAAGGCTGAGTACAGCTGTTGCTTTGTTGACAAGCTTTGTAAGCAATTGCGTCACTCATACCAGAGTTTGCGAATAGACCTAGTACTTTTTCGCCTTCAAAACTGCTTAATTGTGCTTTATCAAAAGCAAGGCCATAACCATGTTGCTCTTTTGCTTCAACAACTAGGTTAGTTTCATCTCCACGCTTTGAACTTTTATATACGCTACTAGGCATGCCAAGTGCGTCAAGTTGTGCTTTTACTTCAGCATTGTCAGACGTGCTCTTTGGTACAAATACGCGAGCGCCACCAGATAACATCACGTCAACACTGCCAGAGCGAACTAATTGCTCAGCGATTTCAGCTTCATATGAACGATGCGGCATATGGGCAGCAAATGCAGCAGGCGTCGCGTGCGTAATACGCGTATCTGAAACAAGACCCGTCGCTTTACCTGCGGCTTTGGCTTTTTCTAAGATAGTCGCTACTTTATTGCCATCGGCATCAAGGCCTATCATTTCAGAGCCTGCGGCAAGGCCGGTTGCTAATTGTGTTGCCGAACAAGCAGAGTCAGTCACTAGACTGCCAGTTGCGCCATGTGGTGCGTTCATGGAAAGACCTAAATGGCCACCCGCAGCAAGTTTAGAAAGCGCAGTTTGATTGCCTTTGTTTTTATAAGTTGAGTTTGGCGCGCGCTGAGCATACTCTTCAAGTAAGCCAACTTGCTGTGGTCCCATACCGTCACCGATCATAAGGATCACATTTTTTACTTGTGTCACTTCTTGCACTGGTACTTCTTTGATGACTTCAACTTCTTTGATCACCTCAACGGTTTTTGTATCGTCATCACACGCGGTAAGTAGAATTGCAGAGATAGCAACTGTAAGTAACTTTTTATTCATTGTACTGTTCCTGAAACGTAATATTTGTCTGTAAGGCGGGCACAGTCTAGGCGCGTTACATGACTTTTTTATTTCAGCAAAGTGACAAAAAATATTTTATTTCACAATAAGTTACAATATAACAGTACAATTCAGATACGAAATCATACGCTATACCAATTGTTATTTAGAGTAATCACTCTCGACCAGAAGCACTGGTAAATAATTTAGAAATGGGTCGACTAGATAATCCAAACACAAAAATGCTGAGCAGCACCGTTGCCATTGCCACTTGAGTAATTTGCAAACCATTTGGCAACTCTTCGCTAAGTAGCATTAAGGTGAGCACCACCGAAGCCAATCCCTTGGGGCCAAACCAAGCTAACGTAAAGCGCTCTTTGGTTGTCAGTTCGCCACCTAACAAGCAGAGGAATACCGGGATCAATCTGAACATAGCGGTTGCTAACACTGCGTACACCCAAACCTGCCATTGGGTAACATTTAACAACACTACACTTGCCGACAAACCAAATACTATCCAGATCATAAAAGCCGCAAATTCGGCGAGGTGCTCCCCTTCTTCGATAAGCTGATCTTTAAACTCATCACGATAATATTTATCAAACAGCAAACCGCTGACAAATGCAGCAATAAAACCGCTGCCATGCAAAGCTTGGGTTACCGAAAAAACTAAAAAAGCGATGCCAACAAAGAGAAAAGGGCTGGTTTTAGACGCAAAGTAATGATGTTGATAGGCGCGTTTAAGTAACCAAATTATCACCGCAGTCAGTAACCCCGCGACAACGAGTGCAATCCCCACTTCACGTATAAAAATCCAAGCAAATGATTCAGTCGTCGCTTGCATTCGCTCAGCTAATACCCCCAGTAAAAACAGAAATACCGGAATACATAGGCCATCATTCAAGCCACTTTCCACATTAATTGCCTCACGCAATCTGGTGGGCACGGACTTATCCTGAATGAAGGTTTTGCATAAAGTGGCATCAGTTGGGGTGATGATCACCGCAATTAAAAAGCAAGCCAACCAAGATAACTGGAACAGCTCATGGGCCACCCACGCGCCAAATACCATGGTTAATGGCAGCCCGAGTAATAATTTAACCGGTAGCTGAAAGCTGTGAGATAACACCCGTAATCGCGTTTTTGCAGCATCGGAAAATAAATAAATAGCAAGCGTCAGCTCAATAATCGGCAACCAAGTCTGTAAGCCATTAATATCTACCGCTAAAGCTTGTTGCCCTCCTTCAATATTACCCAGCACAAAGCCTATCGCCCCGCCCGTTAGCACAAACCACATAGGTGCGGTGAGCTCCGCCCTATCTAATTGTCGAGCTGTGATGCTATAGATAAAAAGAGAAAGTCCAATCGCCGCAATCAAAGCATAAATCACGCTGCCATTCCTTTACTGAAAACTTGCTGCTGATAACGCGAGTATGACAAATCTTATTCAGTTAAGCCAAACATCTAACAACATCCTCCTATCTCATTTAAAGCGAATCAAACAACAAAGAGCAGTAGGCGCTAGTTAATTTTTCACCTTTGTGTCATCGGAATGTAAAAAACCGTCATTACTCTATCTGCAACAAACTGGACTAGACCAGAAATTTAACCCAAACTTTTGAGAAAAGAGCAATGAAAAAACTAACCCAAATCGCTGCTGCCGTGTTACTCGCCACCAGTCCCAGCTTATATGCTGCGACAGGTAAACTTGTTGGTGTTGTAAAAGACCTACAAAGTAATCTGTCTGGCGCCGTTATCTCGGTAAAAGGCCAAGATGTATCCACTGTGTCTGATTATCGTGGTCGCTTTGAACTGCCAAAACTAGATGCTGGTCGCTACACCTTAGTCGTGAAATATATGGGTTATCAGGAAACTGAACTTCAGGCTGAAGTAACTGATGGCAAAGTCACTACATTGTCTCCAATCTTATTAAACCACCAACAAGCAATGGAAGAAGTGGTCACTGTTGGGCAAATCTTCCGTGGCGAAATGGCCGCAGCAAATAACCAAAAAAATGCCAGTAATATCAAAAGTATCATTTCTGCTGATGGGATTGGTAAGTTACCAGATAGAAATGCCGCTGAAGCCGTGCAACGTATTCCAGGTGTGTCGATAGAACGCGACCAAGGTGAAGGGCGCTTTGTTGCAGTGCGTGGTTTACCGTCACAATGGAGTTCGGCAAGCATCAACGGTAACCGCCTTCCAACCGCTGAAGAGGAAACCACCAGCCGCGCTACTGCGTTCGACTTTTTTCCAAGCGAATTGATTGAATTTGTGGAAGTGTCTAAGGCTATCACCCCTGACATGGAAGGCGATGCGATTGGCGGTAATGTTAATTTCGTGACCAAAAAAGGCGCTGATGATTTTATCCTCAAAACCAACTTCGCTGTGGGCCAAAATGAACTGGCCGATGGCACAAACTATTCTGCCAATGTGGTGTACGGCGATCGTCTACTCGACGACAAGCTAGGTTTTATCATTAACGCCACAGCTTGGCAGCGTGATTGGGCAACCGATAACTATGAGCCGCGTCGAGGTAACGATGGCTTAGGCATTTACCGTTTAGAGCTGCGTGATTATACCGGAACCCGTGAAACTTACGGCTTAAATGGCTCGCTGGAATATCAACTTGAAAGCGGCACGCTCAGCGCCAGCGCGCTATATGGCACACTGATTGATGATGAAACCCACTATAAGCACAGGCTGCGTTTTGATAAAGACCGTGCTGAGCTGCAGCATATTCGCAACGAACTCATCACCGAAATGCAAGGCTTTGAAATTGCAGGTGAACATGACTTTGGCTTTGATAAAACGCTCTCTTGGCAACTAGCCACGTACGAAAATGAGTTTCGCTATGGCGACAAACCCAACAGTGAAGACAATAGCTATTTTGTCGCCCGTTTTGATCAAAAAGAGGTTGGATATGTTGGACTTGAAGACCGCGATACCGGTAAAAATTATGCCTACAACCAAGTAGACGGCGGCAGTGACCCTTGGAACGCCATTAGCAATCACTTCCCCTCGGGCTTTACACTCGATCCAAGCAAAATGGGTTTGTCTTGGGTTGAGCTATACAAAGTCTACATCAACGAAAAAGACAGACTGGTAGCCAATGCCGACTTTGACTGGCAATACAATAACCAGCTAGCCGTTAAATTTGGGGCAAAATACCGTGACAAAGTCCGTAAAGCTGACTTTGCCGATGAGTTTTACGCGTGGGACAGCGAACAATATGGCGCAGCGCCAACGCTTGCAGACTTTGCCTTAAGCGAGCAACCCGGTCGCAGCGATTACTTAAGCGAAGCCAAGTTTGATTATCGCACGCAGTTGTCGCAGGTGGCTTCCACCGATGCTCTTGCTCAGTTTTGGACGCAAAATCGCAATAAGTTCAAGCTAGATGTGGGTGAATCAGCACTCATCAGCAACGGTGGAGCGCTGGGCAGAAACTTCGATGTTGAAGAAACCCACACCTCGCTCTACGGTATGGCAACTTACCAAGCTAACGACAACTGGGAAGTATTAGGCGGCTTACGCGTTACCCGCACCGATACCGAAGTGTCTGGCTACACCTATTTAGCCGACGAAGACAAAGTTGTTGATACCACCAACAGCAATGATTATTGGTCCATATTACCCGCACTACATGTTACTTATCGTGCCAATGACGATACCAATTATCGCCTCGCACTAACTCGCACCTTTGCCCGTCCTGACTTTGGTTCGTTAACACCAGGCGCAACTTACCTTGAGCAGGACAACCAGCTTAATTCAGGAAACCCAGCGCTCGACCCTACCTACTCAAATAATCTCGACTTGATGGTGGAACATTACTTTGACCGCGTTGGTTTGGTCTCTGCGGGGGTATTCTACAAAGATATCCAAGACCCAATCTTCCAAGCCACCAGCGTTGGCAATTACAACAACAAGCAAGGCGTGACCATCATCCGTCCTGAAAACGGCGATAGCGCTTGGCTTGCGGGTATTGAGCTGGCATTTAACCGCGACCTTGGTTTTATTTCTGACAGGTTGAGCAACTTTGGGGTAATGACCAATGCAACCTTTATGGATTCTGAAATGCAGATCCCAGAGCGCACAGAAAAAGTGGCCATTCCACGTCAGGCCAATGAGCTTTACAACTTTACGCTGTATTACGACGACACCCGTTTTGCAGCTCGAATAGCACTTAATCATAAAGGTGCTTATATCGAAGAGCACGGCGGTGATAGCCAATCGGATAGCTACTATGGCGCCAATACCAGCGTGGACTTTACAACGTCATACCAACTTAACGAACAAACGTTAGTTTACCTAGAGCTAAGTAACCTCACCAATGAAGCATTGCAGTACTACCAAGGTGAGCAAGGTCGCCCATTACAGGTGGAATACTATGGTATCCGCGGCATGGTCGGCATTAACTACCAATTTTAATACCAATTCACTTGATTAAGCCGATTGGTATACACCGGTTGACGGGCAATCCACAAAGGATTGCCCTCGAATTACCGAGGATCCTATGATGTTGCAGATCACGCTATTTAACGCCCGCCCGCGCTGGCTAAAAGACGCCCAAGGTATCGGCTTTGTACTATTTGCCGCGACCAGTGCGTTTATGACTTACTTTTGTATGTACGCCTTTCGTAAGCCATTTTCGGTCAATACCTATGAAGCCTTTGATGACCCGAGCTGGGTTGTTAGCTTTAAAATTGCCCTGATCCTTTCGCAAGTATTTGGCTACCTATGCGCGAAATTTATCGGCGTTAAAGTGATTGCTGAAATGCAGCATCATTATCGCGGCCGTGCGATTTTGGCCATGATTTTAGCCGCCGAGCTCGCACTGGTGCTATTTGCCATTACTCCTACGGGCTGGAATCTGGTTTGGCTGTTTGCCAATGGCCTCTCCCTTGGCATGATCTGGGGTTTGGTTTTTAGCTTTTTAGAAGGCCGTAAAACCACCGAAATCTTAGGCGCGGTACTCAGCGTGACTTTTATTCTAGCCTCAGGATTGGTCAGAACTGTGGGCAAATGGCTGGTGAGTGAACTCAATGTGCCTGAACTGTGGATGCCAGCAGCAACCGGAGCGATTTTTCTACCACTGCTTGTACTTAGCGTAGCTTGCCTTAATAGTATTCCCGAGCCTACACAAGAAGATGAACAATTACGACAAAAGCGCGCGCCAATGGATGGCAAAGCCCGGCTGGCGTTTTTTAAACAGTATTGGTTTGGAATAACTGTACTGGTGCTTAGCTTTTTACTCTTTACTGGCTTTCGTGACTTTAGAGATAACTTCTCAGCCGAGATCTGGCAGGCCTTAGGCTATGGGCAAGAACCCGCGATTTTTGCTTATGCCGGGATCCGCATCGCCTTTATCGTACTCATTGCGCTTGCCGCATTGGTATTAATTAAAAATAACCGCATTGCATTTTTTGCCAACCATGGCTTTGTCTTACTCGGGGCTTTACTACTGGCTGGCAGTACGTATTTATACCAAACCCAAAGTCTCGATCCTAAAACGTGGATGGTACTGCTGGGAGCTGGTCTTTATATCAGTTATATCCCCTATAACTGCTTTTTGTTTGACCGCATGATCTCAGCGGTTGGCTCGACTGCGAACGCAGGTTTTTTAATTTATCTGGCGGATTCGGCGGGCTACATCGGCTCAGTGGGCATTTTGCTCTATAAAACTTTTGCCACACCTGAGCTCAGTTGGCTGCACTTTTTTACCATGGCTTGCTACTGGGTGGCGTTTATCGCAAGCGCCCTCGTAGTGAGTTCAATTATTTATTTTGCCGTGAAATTAAAGCGACCACGTAAAGCGTCAACGCAAGTACGCACCACGGCACTTTCATCACATATTTCCTAGCTAGGAGTCTTTGCAACATGAAACACATTGAAGCGTTAATTTTGGATTGGGCAGGTACTGTGGTCGACTATGGTTCGATTGCCCCTACCAGTATTTTTGTTGAAGCATTTAAGCAAGCGTATCAATTTGATATTTCCTTAGCTGAAGCGCGCGGTCCGATGGGAATGGGTAAATGGGATCACATTAATACCTTGCTACAAATGGAGAGTGTCCGCACCCGCTGGATAACGCAATTTGGTCAGGCACCGAGTACGGCAGATGTTGACCATATTTATCAAACCTTTATGCCGCTCCAACAAGCAAAAGTCGCCGACCGAGCTGCCCCCATTCCGGGCGTGCTTGCGGTGATCAAACGATTACAACAACAAGGCGTTAAGATTGGCACTTGTTCTGGGTATCCCAAGCCTGTGATGGACGTACTAGTGCCTGCCGCTGCCGACTATGGTTATCAGCCAGATTGTGTGGTTGCCAGTGATGAATGTGCAGCAGGCTCTCGCCCAGGTCCCTGGATGGCGTTAGAAAACGTGCAAAGACTTGGGATTAATCGCGTATCAGGATGCGTAAAAGTCGATGATTCCGCGCCGGGAATAAGCGAAGGGTTAAACGCTGGTATGTGGACCGTAGGACTTGCGTTAACGGGTAATGCGGTGGGGCTTAGCGAAGAAGAATGGACGGCGCTTGGTCACGAAGAGCAAAGTGCACATTCCCTTAATGCTTATCAGCAGCTTGGAGAAGCCGGTGCGCATTATGTGATTGATTCACTAGCCGACATCGAAATGGTCTTGGTGGATATTTCTGCTCGTATCGCCCGTGGAGAGCGCCCGTAATGCGTTTTCAGCCTTTTTGGTTTGATGAAGCAATCACTCAAGCCGATATTGAAGCCGCAGCCAGCGCGCCGCCTCATGGCGCGTTAGATACCCAAGTTTGTATCATAGGTGGCGGCTTTACTGGCCTTTGGACAGCCATAACGCTGAAAAAGCAAAAACCTGAGCTGAATATCGCCATCATTGAAAAAGACCTCTGCGGGCAAGGTGCTTCAGGTCGAAATGGCGGAGCTATGCTGACATGGTCAACTAAGTTTGCCAGCTTAATTAAAGAGTTTGGCTTAGAACAAGCCTGCTTTTTAGTGCGCCAGTCGGAGCAAGCTGTTCATGATATTAAAGCCTTTACCAGTAAACACGAGATTGAATGTGATTGCCGCGTTGATGGTACTTACTATACGGCTTCAAATCTCAGCCAGCGTAATGCCTTTGGCCCCATTACCGCCCTACTTGAGCAACACCAGCTTAATGCGTGGCAAACACTGGATAAAGTGCAGTTACAAGCAACCGGCTCTAATGCCAACCTTGCTGGAATTTACTCCCCCCACGGGGGTAGCGTTCAACCCGCTAAGCTTGTGCGTGGACTGATGAAGGTGGCAAAAACCCTTGGGGTTAAGGTATTTGAACACACCCGCTACCTAAAGCACCAAGGCCAAGACACGCTAACCATTACCACAGACAAAGGCGAGATCAGAGCCAATCAGCTGGTATTTGCGGTTAACGCTTGGCTGCCAAGCTTATTGCCGCAGTTTTCTCGCAGCGTAGTGTTGGTTTCGAGCGATATGGCGATCACCACACCAGCACCTGAAAAGCTTGCAGCAATGAGGCTGAACCACG
Source organism: Pseudoalteromonas sp. CO348 (assembly GCF_004208845.1). Classification (NCBI taxonomy): domain Bacteria; kingdom Pseudomonadati; phylum Pseudomonadota; class Gammaproteobacteria; order Alteromonadales; family Pseudoalteromonadaceae; genus Pseudoalteromonas; species Pseudoalteromonas sp. CO348. The sequence continues at coordinate 145,768 of NZ_SGPI01000029.1, forward strand.
GTGCGCCAGTGATTGATGCACGCATTTTTGTGAATTACTACCGTACCACCTCAAGCGGTCGATTAATGCTTGGCAAAGGCGGGAATTATTTTAGTTTCAATAACCAAGTGAGAGACACCTTTCACCGTGCTAGCCGTTATCAAGCGATTCTTGAACGCTCATTTAGCCATTTTTTTGCCCCCCACCAGCTCGAGATAGAAAGAACCTGGACCGGCCCCTCAGACCGAAGTGTCTCTGGCATGCCTTTCTTTGGTCATTTAAATGGTCAAGCTAATGTGTTTTATGGCAGTGGCTACTCGGGCAACGGCGTGGTGCAATCCTATTTAGGTGGACAAATCTTAGCGAGTCTACTGCTTAATCAACATAACGACTGGCGTCATTGCGCCTTGGTCAACCAAACGCTTAAACAGTTTCCCGTCGAGCCATTTCGCACCGCGGGGGCCTTCATGGTGAGAAATGCCATTCGCCGTAAAGAAAGCGCTGAGGATAACAACACGCCACCGCATAAACTCGATGTTTGGCTAAGCAAGCTTAGTGGCAGCGCAGCAAAATTAGACTCGAACGTAAAGCAGGAATATATAAAGTGAATGCCATTACACAAATAAAACAGCTATTCGAGCAATATGGTCACGCGACCTATGACGAGGCATGTAGCCAAATTTACCATGCCGAGCAATGCGCCACCCTCGCGAAAGAAAGTGGTTATGATCAAGCGACCCAAATCGCTGCATTTTTACATGATATTGGCCATTTTGTTGCTCAGTCTCAGCATAACCCCGACTTTACCCCACAAGGGTATAGCAATCATGGCGATTTAGGGGCAGATCATTTAACCCAACTTGGTTTTGACCCCGCGGTGACAATACTGGTGCGCAAACACGTAGATGCGAAACGCTATCTGGTGAGTGTGGATGAAAAGTATTACCAAGCACTCTCTCCTGCCAGTCAATTAACACTAACAAGACAAGGCGGAAAGATGAGCAACGAAGAACTTGCAGCATTCTCCAAGCTGCCTGAATTGGACGCTATTATCGCGCTGCGTCGTTTTGATGATTTAGGAAAAGATCCGAGTTTTAGCGTTTTGCCGAGTAGCTATTGGTTTAGCCAAATAGAAGCCTATTTGGCGAGTTAGGCCAATCTGAGTTTACAAGTCATATTTATCCTGTCATAAAACGATAGTAAGCTTGTCACAAAAGGTTTTATCGACTCAATTATGCTGCTTTATCAACGTATTCGAAACCATATCCAAGCGCTGCTAGCCGCTGGCAGCATGACGCCCGGTGCCAAGTTGCCTTCAGAACGTGCGCTGCAAGAAACATTTAGCTCAACACGGATCACCGTCCGTGAAGCCCTTGCACGACTAGAAGCCGAAGGACTTATCTTTAGCCAAAAGCGTCGCGGCTGGTTTGTCACGCCAGAAAAGCTCAAATGGCATCCAGCTAAAAAAGTGAACTTTAACCACCTAGCCATTGAACAAGGCTTTACACCAACAACTCAAGTAGTCGCAATTAATGCCCCATCCACAGAGCCTGAGTTTAGCCACTCTCATTTTAACGGCCAGCCGGTGTATGAATTAACCCGAGTACGCGCGTTAGATGGTCGCGCAATAATGATGGAACAGATCTATTGTGCAGCCGAACGTTTTGCCGACTTACACAACCAACCGCTGGATGGTTCTATCACAGAAGTAATGTCGACTCACTACCAAGTTGATGTCAGCTTTGAGCAGTGCGTGATAAGCGTCACCGTACTACCCGATGACGTTGCCGACAAATTAGAAAAGAACAGCGGCGCACCTTGCTTAAAAGTACTGCGCGCCCGCTATGACGCCGAACAAGCATTGGTGGATTACAATATTGAATATTGGCTCCATGACGCCATAGAGATGATTGTTGAAGGCGTGTAACCCCCGTCCCCGTAGGTCGTGCTTTAGCACGACAACCTTTCCGCATATACCGTCGCATAGTGCAACATAATCATCATATTAAATATCAGCTTCATGAAGCTATAGCGATGATTGTTGAAAGCATGTAACCCTTATACACGTAGGTCGTGCTTTAGCACGACAACCTTTCCTATAACCTGCGGTTGTCCTATTCTAGAAATAGCGCTAAGTTTAAATTCGGTACTCCCACATTTGACAACTGCAAGGAACATCAAGATGGCTAATTTTAATGAGCGACTTAAAAGCCTAGATCTAAGCCGAATAACACATAGACTCAAAACCGCAACAGGTATGACAGGAGCAGATTGTTTACAAGCAGAAGTACTGTACAGGCAATTTCTTGTGTTAAAGTCAAAATATCCAGATATGCCTATCACACCGCCGCAACTAGCAGATGAGGTATGGCATGAGCATATCACCGATACACTCGCGTATCACAATGACTGTGAAAACCTCTTTGGCGCATTTTTACACCATATCCCAGACGAAGATAATCAAGAAACATGGCAAAAGGCTGTATATTTATATCAGTTAGAGTTTGGTGTTGATATTAGTGGGCTACAAGCAGGGGTATGCAGATAATACTCCAGACTTGCTACAACGGGCTTTCACTACCCAAACTATACCAACAATATCTTTTACTTTGATACTTTCTCAATGACTATTTTGTCTACTTACTCTAGCTTGTAATTACATTTAGTTTAATTGAAAGTTTATAGCGATTCTGAACAGGTAAATTATGTCTGACATTAATTTAAGAAAACTTCAGCAACGAATTGCATTCGTAATGAGTGCATTAATGGTCAACATTGTTTTTGCCTCATCAGAAACTCCGATCAAGAGTGCTCAGTATCTTTCGCAAGAAATACCCAAAATAATCAAAGCGGAACCTCCTGAAAATTTATCTAAGTTAATAAAAAGTTCGGCAATGATTTTGGTCCATTGCTACAACGAAAATAATAAAGAAGTTAAAACGAATATGAGATATCTGATTCAAGATGAGCTATATGGTGTTGCGCATGCATTTAAAGGGGTTTTTCGTAAGTACATATTGAGCTCTATCAAACAACCAGCACTAGAGCATGCTGATATCAGTGACCGATTCATAGATCTAGCTAAATCTAAAGGAGAAGTTTACAGTCAGATATTTAATGATGCTAAAGTTTATTTAGAAAATAAAGAGAGAGCTAAAATAATGCAAAACCTAAGAGCATCCATTAGTAGCATGAAAAAACTCCCTGACGATCCTGAGCTTCGTGAGAAGTATTCTATTGAAAACTATGATAAGTCTGAACCTATGTTTTGCGCATATGCCGATATGATACTAGGCATGTATGGTTACAACGAAGTAGACGGAGTATCAGTTGTATCTTTTAGAAGCTCTAAGCTTATGATGGATAACGCAAGAATGGCAGCTGCCAAAAATTAAAAAACTCCCGAAGCCAAATAAGCTCTATTTCAGAGCTTATTTTTGTTTAAGTATGGTATTTTATTCTTTCTGCGTCGATTTTGTATGGCAAAACCGACGCACGATCAGTGCTTCACCCATCGCCGCGTAAAGCGCCTCCTACCCTAACGGTTTACCAGTATTTTGCTTGTGTGATAGCTTCTAGTAGTCCGCTAATATCTGCGGCATACACTTCGCCAATATTACCGATCCTAAAGCAATCTGCGTTTGATACTTTACCAGGGTAAATTACATATCCTTTTTGCTTTAATGCTTCATAAAAGCGCTTAAACTCATAGCTTTCGTCAATTGGTGAATAAAAAGAAGTGATAATAGGTGAATGCATGGCTTCTGGTAACAAGGCTTCAAAACCTAGGGCTTTCATGCCGCTAACGAGCTGTTTTTGATTTTCACTGTAACGCTTAAATCGCGCAGAAGCGCCTCCCTCTTGCGCCAATTCTTCCAGTGCCTTGGCAAATGCTCTGACAACATGCGTTGGCGAGGTAAAACGCCATTTACCATGGTGATTTTCCATGGTTTTCCACTGGGCGTGAAGATCCAGCGAGAGTGAACGTGCTTGTCCTTCAGAGGCAACCAGCAGCGCCGTTTTCGCAATCACAAAGCCAAAACCTGGAACACCTTGAATACACTTATTTGCTGAGCTAATGAGGATATCAATTTGCCACTCATGCATATCCATCTCAATGCCGCCAAAACTGCTCATAGCATCAAGGAGCATTACTTTATTGTGATGTTTCGCAAGCTCCGCTACGCGCTTAGCCGGATTCAGCATCCCCGTTGTGGTTTCGCAGTGTACCATTGCTACGTGGGTGATCTCAGGGTGTTGCTCAAGCGCTTGTGAGATCTGCTCTAGTTGCGGCAATTCGGTCTCAACAAAGTTGAGCGCTATCACATTAATATTTAGATAATTGGCTATCTCAATAATACGCGCACCATAAGCACCGTTATTGATAACCAGTAAAGTGCTAGACTTAGGAATAAAAGTCCCAATAGCCGCCTCTACACTTGCTGTACCACTGCCCTGCATTAAGGTTGCACTGTAGTCACTGCGATACTGTGGATCTGCAACCGCAATTTCACAAAGCTGCTTGCGAATAACTTGCACTACACCTTGGTTATATTCATCATCCCAAGTGCACCAGTCTTTCAACATGGCTTCTTTCACGCTGTGAGAGGTACTGAGTGGGCCTGGCGTCAGGAGTAAATAATCGTTGTTCATAACTTGCCTCTAAACTGGTCTATACCAGATTATTTAACCGAGTTTAGGTGACAACGGCATGACAGTTTTATGAAACTAAGATTGATTTAGTAATGATGCTCAATGAAACCTTGCCTTTACCCTAAATGGCAAAGGCTAAGAGAGGCAACAGAGGCTCTGGTTGCTATCCCGAGTTTAGGTTATTTAACCTGAACTCAGGATAAGAATTTAGGTTATTTATAACCATTTGGATTATTGCTTTGCCAGCGCCATGTATCTTGCATCATGGCATCCAGACCACGCTCTGCATGCCAGCCTAATTCAGATTTGGCTTTTTCAGGCGCAGCGTAACAGGCGGCAATGTCGCCATCGCGACGTGGTTTAATGTCATAGGGTATAGCTTTGCCCGCTGCCTTTTCAAACGCGGTAACCATCTCTAGTACCGAGTAACCATTGCCGGTACCTAAGTTATAGATATGTGTGCCTGTTGCTACTGCGATTTTCTCAAGCGCTTTTAAATGGCCAATAGCAAGGTCAACCACGTGAATGTAATCTCTCACGCCTGTGCCGTCTTTGGTGTCATAGTCGTCGCCAAAGACGCCTAAACTCGCCAGTTTACCAACAGCAACCTGTGAGATGTAGGGCAGTAAGTTATTGGGAATACCATTTGGGTCTTCACCAATTAGCCCCGACTCGTGTGCACCAACCGGATTAAAGTAACGCAAAATAGCAAAGGCCCAACGCGGGTCTGATTTAGCGACATCCTGTAGTAGCATTTCAACCATCAGCTTTGACGTACCATAAGGATTGGTTGTGCCACCAACAGGGAAATCTTCACGAATAGGAAGGCTGGCAGGATCTCCATATACCGTCGCTGACGAGCTAAAAACTAGCTTAAATACATTGGCGTCACGCATTGCATCAAGGAGCGTCAACGTGCCTTGGACGTTGTTTTGATAATACTCGATTGGCTTTTGAACCGACTCTCCAACGGCTTTTAAACCGGCAAAGTGGATCACTTCTTCAATATCATATTGCGCGAATACACTATCAAGAAATGCCTTATCAAGAATATCACCTTGATGAAATGCGGCTTCCTTTCCTACTATCTCAGCGACTCTATGTAATGAAGTCTGCTGAGAATTGCTTAGATTATCTACGACCACTACCTTTTTGCCTTGTTGTAGCAGCTCTAATACAGTGTGAGAGCCAATATAGCCTGCACCACCTGTTACGAGAATCGTCATACCTATTCCTATGGTTGTTGTCTATGCATTGCGTTTAACATGCAATTTAATATATCGCTATCAGTCTTCGCTGTGGCATACAAATGCCAGCTTGTTATCAAAAAAGCTCAAGCGAGAGATCGAAGTCTGACAGTAACTTCTTAAGTTTCTTAATAAGTGGACTTTTTTAGGCGCATTTAAATCCCGGTAATAAATCTTGTTATCCAATGAGTACGCCACTTTATTATCATCCAACCAGGTATAATCTTGCACTTGACTGGGAAGAGCAAAAAATCGCTGAATATGATCGCTCTCTCTGTGGTAGGTTGCGAACCACATCAAGCCATTGACTTGATAAGTAAAAGCAAACACGTCACGCGCACGGTTGTAAGACAAAGTTCGGCCAATATCTTCGGCAAGAATTTGTGGTAAATGACCGTTAATATCTGTGTACTGTAAGGTATGCGGAGCACTTTCAGTCGCACCTAAAATAAACATAATCAGATCTTGGTTGCTCCCCCAAGCATGATATCCAACAGGTTCAATATGCTCAAAAACACGACTTGGTTTTGTAGCCTGATCAAACGGATAAAACCACAATTTTTGCTTACCGGAGCCCTCAACCACAATCGTCGTTAACCCTTCCCCATTCGGGTGCAGTGTGGGTGAATATTCGGAGACAGGAGATTGCGTGAGGTTGGTTGTGTTTTGGCTTTGAAAGTCATAAAAAAACAAGTCCGTTTGACTATTGCCATCAGCGCTTACTTCCGCGGTATAGTAAACCCCAGAATCAGTCACTAGCGGTTGATTAAAATATGCGGTGTTTTCGGTAATTGGTTTAGCACTGAAATGTTCACCTAATTCAGCTAGCCAAATTTGGCTCTTGGGCATGGCTGAATAAGCCGGTAAACAGGACGCGAAAGCGAATAGACAAACGGCGAGCTTCACACGCATTGAAATGGACATGGACGTTCCTTTGATTTTTCATTGTAGTTATATCACCCCGCTATGATACCCAACACTTGCCCTCAAGCAAAGCTTGCCAAAAACTTTGCTTCGCGTAACATCGAATTAACGGATGATGAAAGCTAAGGCAGATTTATGTCAGACAAACACCCTATTATCGCCATTACTGGTAGTTCAGGCGCAGGCACTACAACAACGACAAGCGCGATAAAACACATATTCCGCAGTCTTAATACCAAAGCTGCCTATGTCGAAGGCGATAGCTTTCATCGCTATACTCGCCCTGAAATGGATAAATTGCGTCGCGAAGCGCTGCAAGAAGGTAAGCACATTAGCTACTTTGGTGAAGAAGCTAATGACTTCGGCGCATTAGAAAGTCTGTTCAAAAGCTATGGCGAAACCGGCAATGGCAAAGTCCGTCGCTACCTTCACACGTTTGACGATGCCGTACCATTTAATCAGCTACCGGGCACTTTTACTCCTTATCAAGAACTAGAACAAAACACCGATATGCTGTTTTATGAGGGACTGCACGGCGGTGTCGTGACCCCCGAATATGATGTGGCCAGCAACGTTGATTTATTGATTGGCATGGTGCCTATCATCAACCTTGAATGGATCCAAAAGCTCATTCGCGATACCAATGAGCGCGGCCACTCCAAAGAAGCGGTCATGACGTCAATTGTGCGCTCAATGGATGACTACATTAATCACATTACCCCGCAGTTTTCTCGCACGCATATTAACTTTCAACGCGTGCCCACCGTGGATACTTCTAACCCATTTAGTGCTAAAGACATACCATCATTAGACGAAAGCTTTGTGGTTATTCGCTTTCGTGGCATCGAAGATGTTAACTTCCCTTACTACTTACAAATGATCGAAGGCAGCTTTATGTCTCGTGTAAACACGTTAGTTGTACCGGGCGGGAAAATGGGGCTGGCAATGGAGTTAGTACTGACTCCACTTATCAAAGAATTATTAGTAAAGAAACGCGCCCTTGAGAATATGGCGCCAGTCGATTTACCGATTTAACCCAGCTTATGTTTTGATTAGGAATAATAGCTTCCTTGCATCGCTCCATATCACACTTTACACTGACGCCTTTTAGGGCATCACGAGTAGTTGTTATATGGACGTGCTTACCATTTTAGTGGGGTCTAAAAACCCAGTAAAAATCAATGCTGCAAAAACCATCTTTGCGCAGTACTTTCCCAATGCAAAAATTGACTGTCAGGGTATCTCAGCGCCGAGTCTCGTTGCGGATCAGCCTTTAGGTGAACAAGCCACCCGCGAAGGCGCAGAGAATCGTGTTACTTACTTACAGCAACATCATCAAGCCGATTTTTATTGTGCCATGGAAGGAGGCGCTGCCAAATTTGAATACGGTGCAGCTACTTTCGCTTATGTCGTCATTGCGGATAACCGTCGTACGAGTGTCGGCCGTAGTTGTAATTTGCCGCTACCGGCATCGGTCTACACGCGTCTTGAACAAGGTGAAGAACTAGGACATGTAATGGATGACCTCTTCAATACCACTAATATCAAGCAACAAGGCGGTGCTATCGGTTTATTAACCAACCATCTTGCCACCAGAGAGAGTAGCTACACGCAAGCCTTATTGCTCGCAATGGCGCCCTTTAATCACCCAGAGATGTATTTATAATGCCGAACTACACACATATTTTATTTGATGCGGATGAAACCTTATTTAGCTTTAATGCCAAACTTGGATTACAAACGCTGTTTACTCAATATGACGTTGTGTTCACTGACGAGGACTTCGAAGAATATAACAGCTTAAATGCGCCACTTTGGGTGCAGTATCAAAATGGTGAGATTGACGCAAAAACACTTCAGGTAACGCGCTTTAGTCGCTGGGCTGAAAAACTCGATATCGCGCCTGAAGTACTCAATGCGGGATTCTTGGCAGCGATGGCAGAAATTTGCCAACCGTTACCGGGAGCTAAAGCCTTGCTCGACAGCCTGAAAGGCCAATGTACTTTGGCTATTATTACCAACGGATTTGCCGCGCTTCAGCAAAAAAGATTGGAACATACCGGCCTTGTAGATCGTTTTTCTGAAGTGGTGATCTCTGAGTTGGTAGGTAAAGCCAAGCCAGATCCGAGTATTTTTGCGCATACGTTAGCGCTGTTGGGGAACCCCGACAAATCCAAGGTATTAATGGTTGGCGACACACCAGCGAGTGATATTTTAGGCGCAAACCGCTTTGGGATTGATAGCTGTTGGTTAAAGCATGATGGCAAAGTCTGCCCCGACCATATCAAGCCAACCTATACCGTAGAGTCTCTTAAAGAGTTACAAGCGATTTTAATGGGGTAATACCCTGTATAATTGTGTGGGAGTAGGCTGACCTGTCAGGTTTTAAAAGCTCGCCGAGTAAATCGGCTCCTACCAAAGGTAGCGCTGTGTGGGGCATGCTGACTTTGCGGGTTTTAAAAGCTCGCCGAATAAATCGGCTCCTGCCACAGACAGAATCGTGTAGGAGCAAGTTTACCTTGCGAGCTATTAAAGCTCTTAAAGCTCTTTAAGCCGTTGAAGATGCGCCGCAAAGCCGGCACTTATCAAGTGATTAAAGTGCTGAGCGCTGCCTTAACACTTCAAATAAACACACACCGGTCGCAACCGATACATTTAAACTAGACACGCTACCTACCATCGGGATCTTAACCAGCTCATCGCAATGCTCTCGAGTTAAACGGCGCATGCCATCGCCTTCGGCGCCCATTACAATGGCCATAGGCCCAGTCAGGTTTGCATCAAAAACAGCTGTATCGGTTTCACCTGCCGTACCCACAACCCACACACCGGCTTCTTTAATATCACGCAATGTGCGAGCAAGATTGGTTACTTGGATAAGCGGAACCGTTTCTGCAGCACCACACGCTACTTTTCTTGCAGTGCCGTTTAGCTTTGCAGACTTATCCTTTGGTACGATAACACCATGTACACCTGCTGCATCAGCACTACGTAAACATGCACCTAAGTTATGAGGATCCGTTACCCCATCAAGTACCAAGAAAAATGGTGTGGTTTCTCTTTGAATGATCTCATCAAGATCTTTTTCATTGTATGCGCGCGCCGCTTTAACATTGGCAATAATGCCCTGATGTTGCTCACCATTCGCTTTGTTATCAAGCGCTTTGCGCTGCATAAACTGCACTGAAATACCAAACTTACGGGCATCGTTTACGACTTGATTTAAACGCTGATCTTCACGTCCCTTTAGTGCATAAATTTCTAAAAAGCGCTCCGGCGCGTTATTCAAAATGGCTTCGATTGAATGAAAGCCAAAAATTAATTCGTTACTCACGTTAAAGCTCCCGCTTTATAATCTATTGCGCTTTTTTGCTACGATTTCTTTCGTTCTTACCTGGGCGTTTTGCTTTGCCCTTTGCCGCTTTGGCTTTTTTACTCGTCGATTTTTTCTTCGACTTCAGCGTGCCTGCCTTTTTCGCCTGTTTGAGCTCACCCTTAGGGGTCGTTCTTTTGCGCTTTTTGGCTTTGTCATCGCCTTTATTATCTTTATCGCGACCAGACGTTTCACCGTCACGGCGCTTAGCTCCCGGGATTTTACCCGTTTTTAGCTGCTCACGAACACTACTTGCAGTGCTTTTTGGAGATTTTCGACGCCTTGCATACCTGTCTTGCTGACCTTCTTCAGCTAAAGCTAAGTTGATGCGACGATCGTCCAAGCTAACTGAAGCAACCACAACAGTAAGTTTATCGCCGAGTCTAAACACCGTGCGACTATGCTCACCAATCAGACATTGCTTTGCACCATCAAAGTGGAAATACTCATGCCCTAAATTGCTCACATGGATCATTCCGTCAATCTGCAGGTCGTCTAACCTCACAAATAATCCAAAGTTGGTGACTGATGAGATCACACCGGTAAATTCATCGCCAACGTGATCTTGCATAAATTCACATTTAAGCCAATCAGCAACTTCACGAGTGGCGTCATCAGCGCGGCGCTCTGTCATCGAGCACTGCTCACCCAGTTGTTTTACTTCATCTTCGTTATAGATGTAAGCGCCACTCACGGGTTGTTGTTGCTGCTGTAAAATGCCTTTGATTGCGCGGTGTACCACCAGATCCGGATAACGGCGAATAGGTGAGGTAAAGTGTGCATAGGCTTTTAATGCTAAACCAAAGTGGCCAATATTTTCTGGCTGATATACCGCTTGCTTCATTGAGCGCAGTAACATGGTTTGGATCAATTCTTTTTCAGGGCGATCACCCAATGACTCAAGCGCTTGGGTCAACTCCTCTGGCGACGGATCGTTAGGTAATTGGCTTTCAATACCCAAGTCTTGCAAGAATTGCCTAAATTGGCTCAATCTTTCAGGATCTGGCTCATCATGAACACGGTACAAGCTATGGGCTTCGTGTTTTTCCAACAGCTTTGCTGCTGACACGTTCGCCAAGATCATGCACTCTTCAATCAGCTTGTGGGCGTCGTTACGAACCACAGGCACGATAGAATCAATCTTCCGGTGAGCATTAAATACAAAGCGCGTTTCTAGGGTTTCAAATTCAATCGCGCCACGCTCCTGCCTTGCAGCCTTCAGCGTCATATACATGTTATGGAGCTCAGTTAGATGAGGCACAAGAGGCTGATAATCCGCTCTAAGCTTTTCGTCACCTTGTAAAATCGCATGGACTTTGGTGTAAGTAAGACGAGCGTGAGAGTTCATCACGGCTTCGTAAAAACGGTAGCCAGACAAACGACCCGCTTCGGACACGGTCATTTCCGCAACCATACATAAACGGTCTACCTTTGGATTTAATGAACATAAGCCGTTGGAGAGTACCTTAGGTAACATTGGCACAACTTGCTCAGGAAAATACACTGAGTTACCACGCTCAATCGCTTCTTTGTCAAGCGCAGTGCCTTTACCTACATAATGAGATACATCCGCAATAGCAACCCATAAACGCCAACCACCTGACTTTTTACGCTCGCAATATACGGCATCATCAAAGTCACGGGCATCTTCACCATCTATGGTCACTAACGGTAAATCGCGCAGGTCGACACGGCCTTGTTTGGCAGACTCTTCTACAAACTCACCAAGATTTGCAACTTGTGCTTCTACTTCACTTGGCCACTCATGAGGAATGTCATGATTACGAAGTGCCACCTCAATTTCCATACCCGGTGCCATATGATCGCCGAGCACCTCAAGTACTTTACCCATTGCATTCATTTGTTTGCTAGGGCTTTGAGTGATCTCTACCTGCACCATTTGATTATGGCGAGCACCATTTTCTTGGCCTGGTACGATGATGATATCTTGAGTAATACGCGGGTCTTCTGGCACCACGACTGCCATGCCAAACTCAACAAAATAACGACCGACGACTGGTGCACGCTCTTTTTCAAGTACCCGCACAATGCGCGCTTCCACCTTACCACCTGAGCCTCGGCTGCCAGCCTTCGCTAACACCCAATCGCCATGCAGCACGCGCTCCATTTGATACTTAGTGATAAACCAATCTTTGGGTTCGCCTTCGACTTCTAAAAAGCCAAAGCCGTCACGGTGTCCAACAACGCGGCCTTTAACTAGACCATCATCACTTGGAATGGTGTAACACTTAAATTTATTGAAGTGCAGTTGACCGTCTCGCTCCATTGCGCGCAAGCGGCGTTTAAGCGCAATTTGACGTTCTTCGTCTTGCACTTTTAAATCGTTACACAATTGAGAGAAAGAAGGTGGTTTGGCCGCGCTTTTAATGTGTTCTAAGATAAATTCGCGACTAGGTACTGGATTGTCGTATTTTTGCTGTTCTCTATCGAGATAGGGATCCTGTTTTGGCATTACTGTCTTGTTAAATAAGCTATGCTGTTATTTTAACCCAAAATAGCCTAATGACCTAGGCCAAGATCGATGAATCTTTTTATGCAGATAGATTAACCACTGAATTTGATACCGACTCCAGTGTTGCAATTTGGGCATGAAGTTCTAATAAACGCTCAACTGAGCGTCTAGCAACCATAGCAAGACAGTCCCAATCAACTTGCTCTTCCGAGTAACTTAGCTGCACAGTTGCTGCTTGCACAAGCTCGGCAAAATTCACCATGCCAAGCTCCAGCGCTTCATTTTCAATGTAGGCAAGTTTATCAACGGCTAAGTCAGTTACATTCAACTCTGTGAGCCCTTTAATTTGCGCAATTTCGTACTCAAATCGATCGGCTAAATACATCAATTTCGTCGCCAGCACACCTGAACTTTCACGGTTTGCGAGATCCATAAATCTTGATTGATCAATCAAAGTCTTACATTCCAAGCGAGACGTTGTTTTTACAGTCGCACATTCCAGTGCCGCATATAAACGGCTTGGCATGATAGGCTTAGTTAAACAGTCCTGCATGCCAGCTCGGAGGCATCGCCTTTTTAATTCAGGATCGCCATCACCCGTTAACGCTATCACCTTAACGCTGGAGGTGAAGCCAATTTCGTTGAAGCCCTCTTTAAACCACTCAAGACCATTACCATCAGGCAGTCGCATGTCTAACAGAATAATATCGAAATTGTGTTCTAATAGCGCGACCTCAGCTTGAGCAAGGCACTTAGCAATAGAGAACTCACTCACCATATCGTTTAAATAGGTGCTGATCACATCAATATTCATGGGGTTATCTTCAACAACAAGCACATTGAGTGCTAGCTTCTCTGTATTAAATTCCGTGCTCTGTAACGGTGAATCACTACACTGGCAATCTAACTCAAAGCTAAACACAGTGCCATTGCCAAGCTTGCTGTCGACGTTAAGCTCAGAGTCTAGCCCTTGCAGCAGTTGCTTGCATAACGCCAACCCAAATCCTGAACTTTGCGAGATGGATTGTTCAGTATTTAATGTGACAAAGGGCTCGAAGATCTTTTCCATTTGTACTTCAGTCAGCCCTTTGCCCGTATCCTTAATTGCAAAACGGATAGTTTGCTTATCCTCAGCGCGATTTGTGCCTTCCAGGATCAGCGTAATAATGCCTTTATCTGTGTACTTAATCGCGTTCGAAAGCAGATTTCTAAGTACCAAGGACAATGTATCTTGCTCGACAACATGAACGTCCTGTGGATACAGGCCTTTAACCTCCACCCTCAAACTCAACCCTTTAGCCAATGCCAGCGGCTGTAAGAGGCGAACTAACTCTTGCGAAAGACTATAAAGCGACACTGGCACGCGATTTTGCGCCGCATATTCCCCTTTCGCTTGCAATAATACTTGATTGGCTAAGTCTGACATCGACATCGCGGCGTGGACGATAACATCGCATAATTGAGCATGGCGATTGGGCTCACGCGGCACTTTTTTAAGTGATTCTGCATGACCAACAATGGCGTTTAGTGGTGTTCTCAGTTCATGACTTAATAACGTTAAAAACTGTCCTTTTACTTGCGCTGACTGCTCAGCAGCAGTTTTTAACAGGCAGAGTTCTTTTTCACGACGGCTGCTACATAACAGGCATAAAGAAAAACACAACAGCAGCGGCATCGTGCTCACCGAAATGGCAAAAAACTGATTAACCCAATTTGCCGAGACAAGGCTATCTGTCACTGAATAGCCGCCAAGCATGACCACTCTAAAAGTAAACACGGCTAGTAAGCTCAAGCACGATAGGCCAAACGCCCAATGTGCTGCACTAAATTCCTTCGATAATAACTTTTGTCCTTTATTCAAAGCCCGTAGGCAATAAATCATCGCCATCGCCCAGACTAAGTAGTTGATTCCGACGCGAGCGATAAAATTAAAATCCACGTACAAAAAGTAAGTAAAACTGGGAATACCCAATGCGGCTAATACATACCAAGGCATGTAATTGCTTTCCACACTAAAAAACGCATCAACACCACGAGCCAGATAAAAAAGCCCAAATGCGATAGTGAGATTGGGGATAAAAATTGAGAACGTAATGGGAAGTGTATAGGCGGCCAACAAGCCACATCCAATTGCGGTAAGCGCAATGAAAATAAGCCAATCTCGAGTGCCTGGTAGGCCTTTATTAATAAACCAGTTTACGGCCATAAAAACTGTACAGACCACAGTCGTTATTGCGGTAACTTGAATAAGTAATTTAGGATCCATTATTGCACTCAAAATTAATACATTATTATTACTTAGCGAATGGTGCAGTATATTACCGCACAGCATGATTTTGAAGTATTAACTGGATATATGCTATTACACCTAGTTACAGCCACCCTTTTTGCTTAGCAATTCTTGCTGCATCTACTCGGTTTGTCGCATGTAATTTTGCGATAGCGTCAGATAAATAATTCCTCACAGTTCCCTCACTCAAAAATAGCTGTCCTGCGATTTCAGCGGTTTTTAACCCTTCACTCGCCAAACGTAACGCTTTGCGTTCCTTATCGGTAAGTGGATCAGCATCTTCCAAAGCGTACAAAGCAAGCTCTGGGTCAATAACCTTATATCCATTCATGACCTTTTTCAGCGTTGATAGCAAGTACTCACTTGGGGCTTCTTTTAATACAAAACCATTTACCCCTAAAGTGATCGCGCGGCGAATATAACCCGCCTTAGAAAAGGTCGTCATGATAACCACTTTTGTGTCTGGCATTTTTTGTTGTAAGTGCTGAGCAAGTTCAAGACCAGTGACTTGTGGCATTTCAATATCCGTTAGCACGATATCAGGCGTTAACTTTGCTAACTTTTCCTTTGCAACTTGACCATTTTCAGCTTCGCCAACCACTTCTATCTCTCTATCTAAGCTCAATAATGCCGCGATAGCCCCTCTTACTAATGCTTGATCTTCAACAATAAAAACTTTGATCATCCTGCTTCCCCTAGTACCGCCTTAAAGTATCCGCCCTGTTCGGTATGATAAAATAATTGGCCACCACATTCTTTCAATCTGGTACGGATCCCCATTAAACCATTTCCTTCTTTTATGGACTTTATAGAACCATTATCTTTAATTTCTACAAAGACATTATTGTCAGTTTGCCGCAGCGTGAAGCAAACCTTATCAGCATCGCTGTGACGAATAATGTTGGTGCATATTTCTTTAGCAAAAAAGCACAAACAGGCTTCGCTTACTTTATCTAAAGTGACCGCCTGCAATTCTAGCGTTACGGCAATGCCCTTATCTTTTAGCCTTGAAGCCAAAATGTGCAGCTGAGCATCAAGCGCTAGCTGATGATAGCCGGTGACGGCTTGGCGCACTTCGCTTAGTGCTTCTCTCGCTAAGTCTGCAACCTGCTGCGCTTCTGATTGCGCTTGCTCTAATGCATTTGCAGCAGCAAATTTACTCGCCAACTCCGCTTTTAATGCTATCGAGCTAAGTGAATGGCCTAGTAAATCATGTAGGTCGCGCGCAATACGCTCTCGTTCAGCCACGGCGCCTAATCGCTTAATCTCCTCTTCACTTTGCCTCTGCAACTCTTTGTGTACTCGCTCTCGGTGTGACATCCAACCAAAAATAAAGAGTCCACATGCCACACACAGTGCAGGCATCAAGAAATAAACCGTTTGCTGGGTCGCGATAAATTTAGCCGTTAGCAATACCAACGCTATGATGACCAGCATCGCAATGATTTTATAGCGAGGCAAAAAATTAAAACCGCAGAAAAAAGCAATAAAGCCAAATAATGAACTTGTCCCGGTCGTCACCCAACTACCTGCGACACAAAGCCCTGCCATCAGCACTAAATTCATCACCAACGCATTGCCCGTTTTTGTAATACTCTGCCAATAGAGCACGACAAAACTAAGGTACACAACAACTTGCAACGAAATATTCACTACACTCAATTGCGCCCAGTTAAATATCAATGGGAAAAAATAAAAGGTTGAAAATATAAGGGGTCCGGCATTCCAAAATGAGCGCCGTTTCTCAACTAGGGTAAATTCTGTGGTTATGGACACAAGCTTCTCTGATTCACTCTTTTTATTATTATTTACGTTTAAGCGCAGAATGTTGAGTGACAAGTGTCAACAATCTTGTCATCTCAAAGCGATTAAATGATAGACTGCTAAAAAACAGTTCTAATATTCAATATGCGCCCACAACAATCCGCTTTGCTCTCGCTTCATAGTGCCGTTTTATTATTTGGTGGAACAGCATTATTTTCAAAATTAATTTCACTCTCAGCACTGGATATCACCGTTTACCGTACCGCCGTTGCTTTCGTTGTGCTATTGCTGTTACTCAAAATACAACGGCAGCCGATAAAATTAATACACAAAAAAGATTATCTAACAGCTTTAGTTCTTGGTGTCATCGTGGGACTTCATTGGGTGACTTACTTTGCAGGCATGCAAATGGCAGGAATTGCAGTTGGGATCATTGCCTTTTTCACTTACCCCGTGATCACCGTTTTTTTAGAGCCACTTTTCACTCGCAGCCGTGTACAGCTAAAAGATTTTATCAGTGCGAGCGCGGTGTTATTTGGTATCTATCTGTTAGTACCAGAAGCGAATCTTGGCAACCAAGTTACCTTGGGGATTATTACGGGCGTATTCTCGGGCGCACTCTTTGCGCTACGCAACTTGCTCCAAAAGCGCTTCTTTTCTCACTATAGCGGCCCACACACAATGCTTTATCAAACGCTTGTTGCATGTCTCATGCTGTTAGCATTTGTGGAGGTGCCAATTCAGCAAGTATCCACAGAAAATCTCTGGTTAATCTTGCTTGCAGGAGCAATATTTACGGCAATTCCACACGCCTTATTTGCCTCTAGCCTACGTTATTTATCTGCCACCACTGCAGGGTTAATTTCTTGTTTACAACCATTGTATGGAACGCTATTAGCTTATATTCTGTTACACGAGACGTTGACACTTACAACATTACTTGGCGGGTTGTTGGTAGTTAGTGCAGCCTGTTTTGAAACTTGGTCTATTACAAGGAAAAAAGCATGATTCAAGTCTTAGCGCACCGTGGAGCCAGTGGCAGCTATCCAGAAAATACACTTGCTGCAATAGAAGCGGCTCTCCATATTGGCGTTGATGGTATTGAGTTGGATGTGCAAAGTTGCGCGGATGATTACGCCATTATCCACGACACTTGGCTAGACAGAACCACCAACGGCGTGGGTAGAGTTAATGAACAAACTCAAGCCTACCTTGCCACGCTTGATGCCGGTAAAGGGCAATCAATTCCCACGTTGCAGCAAGTGTTCGCCACGATAGGCAAACAGACAGATATCAATTTAGAACTAAAGCATACCTTTGGCCTAGATAAATTCGTTACCTATATTGAAGAACATATCCAGCAAGGCGTGATCACCAGAGAGCAGCTACTCATCTCCTCTTTTGACCATCATCAACTATTGTGGCTAAAGCAGAAATTACCTTGGGTAAGAATTGGCGCGTTAACGGCTTCTATTCCAATTCATTATGCGCAATTTGCCGAATCGCTCCATGCCTACAGCATTCATATGGACAAAAACTTTATTAATCATGAATATGTGTTGGACGCAAAATCTCGCGGATTAAAGGTATTTGCTTATACGGTCGATAAACAACAAGACATAGATATGATGCTAGATTTCGGGGTGGATGGTATTTTCACTAACTTTCCATGCCAAACCAAAATGTATTTACAGGGCATTGGCGCCTACGCCACCCCAATTGAGTAACTGCTTGATCGCTTTAGCATTGTTATTCCATTTAGCTCATCTATACTGAGACAAATAAAGTGGCACAATGATGAGCCCAATATGAGTTTATATATGCGCATTTATAATTTTGTAGAACAGACGTTTTTCTATACCCTTTCTCGTAAAATTGTTGGCAATTTAGGCTTTTTACTCCTATTTCAGGTTATTAGCTTGGTCTGGCTGTATTCTGAACTTGCTCACTCCGGTGCGAGTATGGGACTGTTTTGGCTTATCACTATTGTGATCCTTGCCGCGTTTGCGTTTACCGTCTTCTATATGCGCTTTTTAATCGTACGACCTGTACAAGCGATGAAAGAGTCATTGGAGCGTGTTAATCGCCAAAACGGTAACTTAGATGCGAAACTGCCACAATTCACTTATGACGAATTTAGAGATTTAAGCGAGCAGTACAACACCTTTACCACCCACCTTAGTCTCTTATTGGAAAAAACATACGAAAGTGCCGCTGCGGCGACACAAAGCAACCGCGATATCACCAGCTCCATGCAAAGTACCGCAAAGTATGGGCAGCAGCAGCTGAGCCAAGGTGACACGATTATTGCCGCTTCCGATCAGGTCAGCCACAGTTTACAAAGTATTGTACACAATACCGATCAGGTTTATCAGGCCAATACCGAAAGCTTGCACTTTGTTCGCGGTTCATCACAGTCGCTAACTAAGCTTGTCGTTGAAGTAAAACAAATCACCACGCTACTAGGTAACTTTTCATCGACGGTTTCAGGCCTGAAAGAAAATAGTGAGAATATTCGCAACATTCTAAAAATGGTTGAAGAGTTTTCCGACCAAACTAACTTGCTTGCGCTCAATGCGGCAATTGAAGCAGCTCGAGCAGGTGAAGCCGGGCGTGGCTTTGCAGTGGTTGCCGATGAAGTTCGTGCGCTGTCGGTCAAGGTCAATGCGGCCACCCGCCAGATCAGCGATTTTATCAATCAAATGAACGTGCTGGTCGGTGAAACCAATCAAGAATCAGAACAATTGATTTCTCATTCAAGCTCAGCAGAGAAAGCCATCAGTGATACCTCTCAAGGCTTTATTTCGATGAGTGATGACTTTGAACGCAATCAAGCGCAATTAGAAGAAATCGTTAGTGCGGTACACCAACTTGAAGAAACACAAAAACATACCCACCAAGCAGTGCAACAAATTGTCGAACTGGGTCAGCAGTCTAAATCACAAATTGATGGTGCGTTAGCCGAATGCCAAAGTGCCCAAAAGCTCACAGAAACCACTCAAAAAGAACTTACTCGCTTTGTTTCGCGGCGCTAAGCCCGCGAAACATCAAATGTGAGCACTTCGCTGATACTCGCTTTGTTTAGCGCCAGCATGACTAGCCTATCTATTCCCAGTGCAACACCAGCACAATCGGGGATCCCCGCGTCAAGTGCAGCCAATAACCGCTCATCAGCCGGCACTGGATGCAATCCCATCTCAGCTCTGAGTTGATTATCTTGCTCAAAACGCGCTCTTTGCTCTACCGCATCCGTCAATTCGTTAAATCCGTTGGCCAGTTCCATGTTGCGATAATAGAGCTCAAAACGCCCTGCAACGCGATTGTCTTTCGGGTTAAGTTTTGCCAGTGCCGCTTGCGATGCAGGAAAGTGATAAACAAAACAAGGTTGCTGCTGACCGATTTTAGGCTCAATTTCCATGCAAAATAGCAATTGCAGTAGAGTATCTGGATTATTCTCGATAGCTGCAATATCACCATAACCATATTTATTGGCGTGCGCTTTCAATTCCGTCAGCGACACGCTTAAAGGGTCAAATCCAAGATGGGTCTCAAAGGCTTGCTGGTAAGTCATCGAATCACTAGCTGGACAGTCCAATAACATCTGCATCAACTCATCGATTTCCGCCATTAAGTCAAATTCGTCAAAGCCCGGACGATACCACTCTAACATCGTAAATTCTGGATTGTGATGACGCCCTGACTCTTCGTTACGAAAAGCCTTACATAATTGAAAAATCGCACCACTGCCTGCGGCAAGTAGTCTTTTCATCGCATACTCGGGTGACGTTTGTAAAAATAAAGGCAAACCTTGGCTGTGATTTGGGCCAACAAATCGAGTATGGAAAGTATCTAAGTGAGGGTCGGTCACTGAGGCTTGAGAAAGGCTCGGCGTGTCGACTTCCATCACATCACGAGCAGCAAAAAAGTGCCGTATCTTCGCTAAAATTGCAGCCCTTTGCCTAAGCGTCTCTATCGTTGCACTTGGCTGCCAATTGTTCACCGTCATTGTTTACTCCAAAAAAATCCCAGCAACATGCTGGGATTTATAAAACATCGTAAATTGCTTTACGCTATTATTTTACGCGGCTTACGTATTCGCCACTACGCGTATCAACTTTGATCACTTCACCAATTTGAACGAACAAAGGAACACGAACAACAGCACCTGTGCTCAGCGTTGCAGGCTTACCACCAGTACCCGCAGTGTCGCCTTTCAGGCCTGGATCTGTTTCAGTGATCTCAAGCTCAACAAAGTTAGGTGGTGTTACTGCGATTGGGTTACCATTCCACAGTGTGATAGTACAAACGTCATTTTCAACCAACCATTTTACGCTATCGCCAAGTGCTTTTTCATCAGCTGCGATCTGCTCAAATGTTTCGTTGTTCATGAAATGCCAGAACTCACCATCAGTGTATAAATACGCTAGATCAGTATCCATTACGTCTGCGCCTTCCACTGAGTCGCCAGACTTAAATGTTTTCTCTAGTACTTTACCTGAGATAAGCTTACGGATTTTAACGCGGTTAAACGCTTGTCCTTTACCAGGCTTGACCATTTCATTTTCTAAGATAGAACAAGGCTCGCCGTCCATCATAATTTTTAGGCCGCCCTTGAACTCGTTGGTGCTATAATTCGCCATCGTATCCTCTAATCTACGTATATTCGAGTAATTAACCTGCTAATGATACAAATAAATGAAGTAAATTTGCAGACTAACTGGCAAAAAGAATTAGCAAATGTTGTAACTGACCCACAAGAGCTACTCAACATCTTGGGGTTGCATGACCAATTTGATGCACGAGACTTTGCAGCTAAGCGCTTGTTTCCTATGCGAGTACCTCGCCCATTTATCGCTAAAATGCGCCACGGAGATCGTCATGATCCCTTGCTATTACAAGTGTTACCTGTACATCAGGAATATTTAACTGAAGCGGGATTTAGTAAAGATCCACTCGAAGAACAAGACGCGCCTGTACCTGGTTTGTTACATAAGTACCGCTCTAGGGTATTACTCATGCTCAAAACTGGTTGTGCGGTCAACTGCCGCTACTGTTTTCGACGCCACTTCCCTTATCAGGATAATCAGGTCAACAAACGCACCTTAGAGCCTGTATTTGATTATTTGCGCGCCCATCCTGAAATCAATGAGGTGATCTTAAGTGGCGGTGATCCGCTGATGGCCAAAGATGACATGATAGCTTGGGTGCTAGAACAATTAGAGGCTATACCACAAATCAAACGTTTGCGTATTCACAGTCGCTTACCGGTAGTGATCCCAGCGAGAATAACCGAGGAATTGTGCCTACGTTTAACAAAGAGTCATTTAAAGGTGATTTTGGTAAATCACATTAATCATGCAAATGAAATCGATGGTACTTTTAAAGCGGCAATGCAAAAGCTTAAACAAGCCAATGTGACCTTGCTAAACCAAGCTGTGCTACTTAAAGGAATTAATAACGATGTCGCAACCCAAGCCCAATTGAGTGAAGCCCTGTTCGATGCAGATATACTGCCTTATTATTTGCATTTACTCGATAAGGTAGAAGGCGCTAGTCATTTTGATGTAGAAGAGCGTGAAGCCAAGGCGATAATGGCTGAGCTTTTGGAAGTACTGCCGGGATTCTTGGTGCCTAAATTAGTGCGAGAAATTGGTGGTCAGCCAAGTAAAACGCCGATTGACTTAAATTTACTAGACTAAAATAGCAAAAAATCGGTGCTAATGACCCTAGCACCGATTGCTTTGCACATATCTATCGGACATGCCGAAGACAACGTGCCATCAGACATAAGCTTACGCGTATGTATTGATGTTGTTGCCCAGCGTTGCTGTCACTGATTTAGCTGGCGTTTGTGCTGCTGCACTGCTGCCCGCAGATTCAATTAAAGCAAGCGCGGCTTGTCCATCTGCTTTCTGTTGCTTTTTTGCCAAAACGGCGCTGTATACTTCACCGCTTTGACCAGCTCCAGACATAGCAGGTAGGTTACTTCCGGAAATATTCATAAGTGATTACCTGACTTTTTGATGGATCAAATTGGTTATCGGCGTATAAATTTAAACCTTTAGGATAAATTACGAGATAAATTTCCAATTCCTTTGTACTACTTATAAAAGGGTAGATTTACACCTGACATTTGTAAATGAAACCCTTAAAATAAGCGCTTTTAGTAGGGCGATTAGGACTGACCATGCAAGCCGTTATCGAAAAACTCAATGAAAATCTCAAGATCATATACCGCCAAGCACTAGATGCGGATAAAAAACTCGATGAATTGCAGCAGCAAGGTCATGGTAAGTTTAAAGCACTATTTACAGAAGAAGCAGGGTTTACGTTTGAAGCAAAACGCTTTAAACCTTATGTTTTAGATGTTGCAGCCGACGTTGAAGGCCTATCGACAACTGAAGAAATTGACGAGCAAAAACTTGCACTTGTTGTGAAAAAGCTACAAAGCCTATTACAACTACTCGCTACTTTTAAATAATTTATCAATTCTGGTTCTGTTGTTTGGGGCCTCTATAATGTACAAGGAATGAAATCATGTTTACATACCCGACTTGGGTTGGCTTTGATTTAGACGGTACTTTAGTCAGTACCGCTGAAGATATCGCCTACGCTTTAAACACAACATTAAACCATTACTATTTGCCGGATATTGAACTTGCCCTTGTTAAAACTTGGATTGGCAATGGTACAACTAAGCTGACTGAACGTGCGTTAGACTTCCATAACAATACCAATATTGACAGAGCCGAAGCGACTCGTTTACTTGAAACCATTTACGATGACTGTGTCACACGCTCATCTTGTTTATTCTCTAATGCAAAAACTACACTGCAAAGTTTACGTCAGCAAAGAATTAAACTCGCTTTAGTCACCAACAAGAACACTTCACATACCCATAAATTATTAGAGCACTTAGAAATTAAAACGATGTTTGACACAATTGTGTGTGCTGACACTTTGAAGAAGAAAAAGCCAGATCCACTGCCTTTATACACTTCTGTAAATATTATGAATTGCAAAGTACAAGATGGGTTTTATGTTGGTGACTCGATCAACGATGTTGCAACCGCACGAAATGCAGGTTGTAAAGTCGTTACCGTTGACTATGGCTATAATCATGGCAATCCAATTTCACGAAGTGAGCCTGACGCTATTATCAGTGATTTATCGGAAGTATTAGCACTATTCAATTAGTAATCTTAGATAAAAAAGCTCACATCCATGTGAGCTATGAGAAAGTAAATACATTACTATAGAATATGAACCCGTTTTAGATGACGATTTAAGCCACTTCCTTCAAAGCGACTGCGTCCATGTAATAAAGCTAGATTATCCACAAACACAAACTCGCCTTTCCTCCAACTATGTTTATAAAAGTAGTTCGACGAGTAAAGTAACGAGTTCATTTCTTTCAAAAAGACATCACTTTGATAAGTATCAAAACCTATCACCTGTGTCTCAACTGGATTCACTGCCATATTATCTTCATTGAAAGGTTCAATATAACGCATGCGAAGCTTGCCTGTCTTAGGATGACGGCTTATTAAAGGAACTTCAATCACCCCTCCATAGTGGGCTTTCTTTTCCGTTTCATAACGGATCCGAATTTGCTTCCATTGCTCAATGATATCGTTCGGTAGACTTTCTAGTAACCGTGTTGTATTCAAAAATGTAGTCTCTCCACCACCGGAGTTGGAACTACTTTGCAAGCATTGAAAGAAGTTAAACCTTGGCTCTTCTGAGGCAAATGCTCCGTCCCAGTGCAACTCGACCTTACCCTCACTGAAAATGTGATTTTGCGGTTGTTCTTGTATTTTTAAATCAAGTACATAACCGAAGTCCCACTGTAAAAGCGGACCGATCTCTTTAGCTACTAACTCCATATCAGTATCATTGAGGGGCTCAAATCCTTTGAGCACAACCAGTCCTTGAGAAAATATTTCATCGATCAATGAAGCGATATTAAGACGCTCAACTCTTTGACAAGCCATAGAAGTTGCATCAATGACAACTCCAACGCTATCCAAGGCTTTAATAGTATCCATCACTCCGCTCCTCGATGAATGCGCTCAAAATGGCTTGCACGCCCTTCGTTGAACACCAATACACAACCTAACTTCTCAGCTTGTTCACGTGGCATGAGTTGATAACTTGTATTATCTTTCACTAATACTGAATGCCATGGCGTCGTCCAGACATCTGTTTGTGAAACTAAAGAAATACCAATTTTTTCAGACACCAAGTATTGAGGGTGAATTGATAGACGTAACGCTTCAGGTAAGTGATCTTTCAACAATCGACTCCATGCATTACTCCTTTGGATCACTCGGTAGGCAGCTGTTTTAGCAACTTTTTGCAACGCTGTGCGGCTATAATCCGAAAACTTGTCAATGCCAGAGAAATCTTCCAACATAAAGCGTGTTATGCCTTTATACATCGTGGACGCTTCTTTTTCATTTTTCACGCGTTGACGTAAGTCTGACAAGCTCTCTCCGTAGCGGATCATCAGCTCTTCACGAAGTACAGTAAAGTCATCAACTTTGTCAAATACATCTTCTAAATTAAAGAATTCAAAATAGTTAGGGTAATGACGAGCCGCGTATTGGCGTAGTGTATTTACGTACTGACTGACATGTGAATCCGTGACATGAATGATATCGGCAAAAACACGCCCATCAGAACAAATAGTGACTTTTGCACCGGGTTCATAAATAGATTCAATCTGTTTACAGAGATTGACTAAGCGTTCAAATGCATAGAACTCTCCTTTATCAGGCAAGAAACCCAGTGTTTTCGTTCTATTTGGTGACTTTGCAGGGAAAGCTGGCAATACCATATTAATAGGTTCGTTATTTGCGATGAATTGCTCAACCCTCTCCACATGCCCCGCTATCTGCTCAGTGAATGGTGCGTTATCTTCTATAGGTAACAAACGGCGTTGCTCAAAAATTAGTGAAATAATATCTTCTGCTAACGACTGTATTTGACAATCCTGGATGCGGTGTTTAGTAGCTAAATTTTCCATTTTCTTTGCCTAATTATTATATGTGAAAAAGCTGCATAGCATGGGTAAGTGATAATTTATCTTCGATAGCGGCTTGAACTACCATCGGCATTTTTTCTTCGTCAAAGTCGACCTTTTGAATTTCACATAAGCTACGTAAAAACCCTTGATAGGTGACTTCCAAAAGTGCATGATCTAACTCTGCAATCGCCGCATCGTCTAACATTGCACCTCTTGTGTGTGCGTGTTTCATACGTTGTCGCGTGAGTTCAATATCGAAAAAGTGTCCACGATTGTAACGGTATTCATACCCTTTGATTAATTGAATAAACTCATCTTTTAATACGTGAATTCGTGCAATCGCAGCATTTTCTATCATCGCGATGGCTTTTTGATTGACTTCGTCTTGACTCATTCCATGCAGGCTTGGGCAATAACCATAACGACGAGACATAGAAGACGGTAAAATAAAACCAAACCAATGCATTAGTAATGCTTCAAAATGCGTTTTATGTACTTCATAACTACCATGGTAGTTACCTGTAATGTGCAACATAAAACTCTCATACCAAGAAAGAAGATACGCATTGAATGCCTTTGTTTTACCGGCAAACATTTCTGCATCTTCGGCGATATCCGCCTCAATAAGTTCGCCAATCATGCGGTTAGCATCGGTTAAGTAAGCAGAACCTGGTGATAACAAGGGATCTAAAAAGGCTGATGACATTCCAGTTAAGAACCAGCGTTCTGTAGAAAAGGATTGCTTTGCCTTTCTAGATAGTCGTTTCATTGACGTGTAATCTAATAATTCAGCGTGCTGTCCTAGAATTTCATTGAGTGCTTGATGAGAGCGTAAAAACTGCTCAAACTCTTCAGCTGAACGAATATTTAAATTCACTTCATTATTTTTAGCAGTAATCCCAATGCTAAAGGTGTCTTGATTCAATGGAATTAACCAAATCCAATATCCTTTGTACATAAAGTGATTGGTAGCCAATGCTCTACTCGTAAAGTTCGAGCGAGCACGCCACTCATCACTTCCAAGATGATCAATTAGCTCAATATGCTTAAACCTTCCCCAGTATGAACTCACAGGATGGCGATCATTTTGTGATTCAATTAATCCAAGCTGTTTACCCAACGGTGAATTAAAGCCCGATGCATCAACTAAATAACGACAAGTATAAGTACTACCACTGGTAACTACAGTGTGTCCTTGCTGCGCATCGAGACTAATTTCATTAACTGTAGTACCCATTACAACATCGACACCTAGTTCACGATTAAACTGCACCATATCGTTATCAAACTTTTCGCGGTCAATTTGATGCGCAGGGATGCCATGATACCAACTACGCCCAAGCTCACTCAGTTCTTCCACACTTAAATCGCGGTTATCACTATCAAAGTAAAAACGCAGTCCATGTTTGTATAGGTGGTTTGTTTCAAGGTAAAAACCAAGCTTTAAATCATTTGCCATGTAGTCCCAAAAAGACTCCAGCGTCGACTCTCCAACCCAACTATTAAACGCCTGCTTTCTCTCTATAACCGTAATTTTCATATCTGGGTGAGCCAATTTTAGTTGTCTTGCCAAGCAAGCCCCCGCCATTGAACCACCAATAATCAATACATCTGCGTATTGGCTTACCATAATTTCTCCTTAAAGGTAGTAAGTCAGCCTAAGTTCTATAAAATCATCATCTTTAAACCCGTAGGTCGCATCACGCTGGGTTTGCTCTAAAAACAAGTTTGCTTCAAGCGCTAGACTCAAGTGACTGGAGAGCCTAGTCGAAAATTCGGTTTTAATGGTGTGAGCCCCAGTATCGTTATCGATTAAGACCCCAGTAATCATGCTCGTATCATCAACATCATTCCACGCGAGTCGCATGCCAATAAATGTCGCATCTTGATAGAGACGATTTAGATTCACCTGTTCTTCGGTATCTCTATGTAACTCCATGAGTAAACTGAGATCTTTGTTGGAATTGGCGATACCGTAAAAGTAGTATTCGGCACCGACTACATAAGCCCAGCTTTTCCCTCCCATTTGGTGTTGGCGATGTACCGCTTCAACCTTCCCAAGCAGGTACTCAGACGTCCACTGTAAGTCCAATGCTGTTTGTTGAAGGCGCCGATAAATGGCATCGAACTTTTGATTATCATTAGGCCGTATAACGGGCTCCCTGTCGATGCCGTCGAAGTAGTAGGCTCCAACATCCCAATCACCTAGCACACCGCGATAACCTAATAAGTAGCTACCTCTATAATTAGCATCTCGGCCTACAAATTGCTCATCTGTTACAGCCAGTGGCAACGACAAGCGATCATCAGGAAGGCCGAAATCACGCTCACGAAAATAAGGTAAAGACATGGCAAACCAATGACCATTATCAGTAAAATGCTGATAATGAAGTAGTAACTCTCCAAGCTTAGACTCGTTATCTAAATTTCGTGTCGGCTGCTTTTGATTGACGATATCAACCAAATGACGAGACTCTGCAACTCCCCAAAAAACAGTATTTACACCAACATTCAACTGTCCTTGTGAGAAAGAGCGAGTGATATATGCTTCTTGAATGTCGAATGCCCTTACCCCCTCATTTTTCGCTGCACTCAACACAGGTTTAAACCCTCCGCTTAAGCCTGTTTTCGGGTTTTCAAAATCCAACTCCCACATCAATTTAGCATCGAATTCTCGGTCAAGTTGTGAGGCTCTCATTGGAGAGCCATTATACTGCCGAGTGCTAAGGTCAATGCTGGTGCTACTTTGCCATTCCATCTCTGCTTTCGCATAAGGAATGCAAGATAGCACAACAGCAAGCATCGCCTTGAGTCGCATACCACCCCCTATTTCAACGACGACTTAATAAAGTCGCGAGCACTCAAGGCAATATCAAATTGGTAGTCTGAAAACTCTAATATCGTCTTTTTGCCCGACTGATGATTTTCCATTGTCATGGTAAGCGGGCGCCAGTACGCCTGTTGATATAACTTGTAGTTATCTAGGCTCAATGTTTTTAAATGACTGCCTTTTCTATCGTAGAAGTCTATTTTTCTAACTTGATAATCCTTGGTATCTATTAATGCACGTTGTTTGGTATATCCCGAGTTTTCATATTTTGGAAACCGATCTATCACCGCACATGTCAGCTCGCCACACGCCTCTTCCGATACATATTCATAGCTATACTTATTGAGTTCTTGTGCTGTAAAATCTTCAAACGCAAACTCGCTGCCAACAAATGGTCCCGATTTGTTTGCAGAAGAGATCCGTTTAACACGCTTAAGCGCTGGGAGATATAACCACTGATCATCAGCATCTATAATTTGCGCATGTGAAAGCAGCTTGGTTTCTTTTACATCTGCAGGAGAGTTAAAAATAATAAGGCTTTTGTCACCTTTGTCTTCGTCTGCCACTTCCATGGTTTTCATGGTCAATAAACGTTCGGTTTCTTGGCCTTTCTTGTCTATCAAACGCATTTTTAAATCAACGGCACTGACTTCAAAACCTCGATCTGAACGATCTGCTTTAGCTGCAATGTTGTAGCCTAGATTGTCTTGCGTTGCGTTGCTGGCAAAAGGTATAACCAGCAATCCGATTGCTAAATGCGATAAAAACTTAGGCGTTGTAGATTTCATTTTTCGTTCCTTCTTGAATAGACGCTTTGCTCGCTTGCTTTGATCTTTTAGCCAGTAACATAAGCAGCGCGGGTAAGAATAAAAAGTCCACGATGAGTGCCATGACAATGGCAAGTGCAGTTAGCAGCCCCATCTGCGCATTGATCATAAAGGTTGAATAGGCCAACACTGCGAAGCCGCCAGCCAGAATAAATGTGGTCAGTAAAATAGCTTCACCGACGGTTTCAAAGGCATACTTCACCGCACCTGCTGGGTCCAATCCCTGCTCTCGCCTCGCCCGTAAGTACTTGGATAGGAAATGCACGGTATTATCAACAATGATCCCTAAAGAAGTTGAAGTTACCGTAGCCGCCGCCACACCAACTTGACCGACCAATATAGCCCAAATACCAAAAGTGAATAGCATCGGAATTGTGTTGGGTAGAATACTTGCGATCCCATATTTAATACTTCTCAGCGTCATCACCATAATCAAGGTGATCACGATAACGGCAATTAAATTACCGCTGAGCATGCTTTCTGCGTTACGCTGGAAAATATGTGAGAACATTACGGTCGCACCGGTTGCTTTAGCATGCATAGCATCTGGTGTATGGTCGGCTAACCAAGCCTCAGTACGAGCGATAAAAGATTGGATCTGGCCAGTTGAGAGGTTATCTAGAGTCAAGCTTACTCGAGTTGCCGATTTATCCATACTGATCCTGTCCGTCAGGTCTAACCCAAATGGCAAGGACATTTCATAAAGCAGGAGATACTGCGCTGCTAACTCTCTATCAGCAGGTAAACGATACATACTGGTGTCATCTTGATGCATATTTTTGTTGAGACGCTTAACAATATCCGTGTAACTATAGACATGAACCACCTCTGGTTGCATTCTCAGCCACTGTGTAAATTGATTCAGATTGGTAAGATATTCAGGCTCACTGATCCCACCTACTTTGCCACTTTCAACATCAAACTCAACCACATAAATACCAGTAAGGTTTTCCATGGTAAAATCAGTATCACGGCGAAACTCCACTCGATGATCAAAGTACTTCACAAACTCATCATTGAGATCAATATTAGGGACCACGTAGGCACTAGCCGCAATCGCAACAACAGTAAATAGCAAAATAGCTCGATATTTCTGCGCGACAACACCACCAAAACGACCTAAGTAATGAGATAACATGCTTGTACGAGTTGCATAGCTCTTTTTGTCTGGCAAAATGGCGATGAGGCTGGGTAGTAAAATTAGAGATAATACCCAAGCAGCAGCAATACCAAATGCTGTAATGTTGCCCAAATCGGCAAATGGAGGGGCATCCGACATGTTAAGAGTTAAAAAGCCTACAATTGTAGTCAAGCTGGTTATAGATACGGGAACGAAGTTAATTCGTAAACTTTCCACTATCGCGTGATTTTTTTCGTGTCCTGCTTTTCTTGCTGCATAGTAAGACAACAAAACGTGTATGCTGTCAGCTATCGCTAGCGTTAGAATAATAGTCGGTGCGGTTATCGAAATAGGAGTTAATTGAATACCAGCGTAGCCACTGATCCCCATAGCAACAACACTTGAGAAAATCACCACAGATACAGCTGCAATAGTTCCTGGAAAACTGCGTAATCCACAGTACATTACAATGATCAAAACCAAATACATGATAGGCGTAAGGGTTTCGGCATCTTGCTGCCCTGACTCACTAAATGCATTGTTTAGCATCGAAATTCCAGAAAGCGCAAACACTAAATCAGGATTCTCTTGCTGTGCTTTTGCGACTATTTCGCGAACATGCTTTACCGCTGTCGGTACTTCAGTCAGTGATTCACCTGGGTACTGAACGGTAATATTGATACCTGTCGTCTTCCCGTTATTTGCGATCAAGCGCTGTTTTAATAAAGGTTCTTGTTGTGCAATTTCCGCTTTTTGTAAAATGTCTTCTTCACTTAATGACTGGATGTTTTTCATTAAGTCCGCAACTATCAGCTCATCTCCCTCCGCGTAACTATGCTGAAAGTTAGTCACAGAGTCGACTCGACTAGCATAGGGGGTTTGCCACGCAGCCTCTGTCAGCTGCTCAACCACCATTGCGTGTTGTTTGGATAAACCGTTACCCTCTTTTTGATGCACAACAATAAGAATATTATCGTTCTTGGTGTACTTGTCCTGAAAAGCTTCAAAAGCCAGTAGTTCGGGGTTTGAAGCACTAAAAAATGCCCGATAATCATTAGAAAATGTTAAGCCTTTTGCCCCAATACCAATTGCAATACAAGACATGATACTGAAGAGTAAACACAAGTATTTATATCTAGTGACAAACTCACCGAGTCGCTTAGCAACTCCTTCTAGCGATGATCCCATTGTCTCTCCTTAAATAACAGAACAACTATTCTGATATAAAATAAAAAAATAGCTAAAAGCTTTTCTTCACGATCACTTCTAGCAATTAAGCAAACGCTTTGGGTAATCTTTACTGATCACTCAATTCAAATCTTTATCACGACGTATTATCTTTCGTTACTTCTGCGCCATCATGTCAAAAATCGTAGTTAAGTAATGTCTCAGAGTTTCACGATGGAAATCTCCTTTTGCCATCACGGCTACACCTTGAAGCACACCAAGTAAACAAAAGCTCAAACTGTTTGCATCAATCTCTTTGCGAATCTCACCTTGCGCTTGCGCTTTTTCAATGAAATCTCGAAACTGCGCACTCAACGCACTGTAGACCTGTTGCACCGCCGAATTCATATCAGGGTCGGACTCACCCACTTCTGTGGCCGTATTACAGATCAAGCAGCCATTAGCACCATGCGCTGCAATGTTTTGACTATACAAGTTAAAAAATGCAGTTAAGTCTGCCAAACTGCCATCGCTTGCACTTAAACGCTTAAGCCCAGGTCCAATTTTACGCAGAGAATACTCCTGCAAACAGCGTTGAAACAATTCCTTTTTATTACCAAATTCTTGGTAAAACCCGTACCGACTAACACCAGTACAAGTGACTAACTGTTCCATGGAAGTATTCCTATACCCTTGCTTCCAAAACAGGATTGTCGCTTGTTCCAATGCTTTATCGACATTAAACTCTCGCGTTCTTCCCATAGGCTCCTCAAAAAACAGAATATACATTCTGAAATAAAAAAGTCAACAAAATCACAACAAAATAATAAAACCGTAACAATTGGATTGTTATGACTTTAGTTCAGCTTAGGTACTTATAAAAGCATCCAACCTAAGTACGAAATAAGTAGTGAGTTACGATTAGAACTTTTCACAACTCCAAGGAACAGTAACATGTATTTGAGGTAGGCAAAATATTTTGAGGTATAAAACTAAAAATTCCCACAATAGAGTACAAGTAGTAGCACTCATCTAACTTACTAATATTCAGCTAAAAGAAGATGAGAATGCCCAATCTCGGCGCTCTCATCAAAGTCACCATAACTATTGATCAACTCAACTAGCTTTCTTCATCAAGTCATCTTCAAACCAGTCAGTTAAAAGACGCTTTTCATAATAAAAGGATTCGTCCATGCCTCTTTTTATTCTATCCATGAACGACATATCTTTTAACGTCACGCCATTTTCCTCTGCGATGGTTTTACCAGACTTATCTGTTAACTTATAGCTAATTTCAAAACGGGGGAAATGGATTGGTTTAATCACCCGAATATCAGTGGTACCGTAATGAACATCACCAGCAAGGTCTATCTCATCAAAGGTAATTGCGAGCTTGTAGCCCTCGGGTAATTTAGTCGCTAATTCTTCTAGGTGTTTCTGCAGTTGCTTTTCAACCCGTTTATGAAATGAACCTCGCGTTTCATTACCTGGCTTAACATCGCGATACTCTTTAAAGTCCTTCCAAGTCACAGCGACCTCACCTGCATTGACAAACAAGGGAGTCATAAATAAAGCAAGTATTGCAATTTGTGTTTTCATCTTTGGATCTCCTTCAAACTCTACCATCACCTTACTCCTTCATTGTGCGAAGTAAAGCAAGATCACACCCTTTTACGCAGTGTGACATTTGACTACATTTACATAACCAACCTAAAGCTGTACACAAAAGTTAGTTAGCTAACTGAATGAAAAACTAAGTTCACTAATACTATTCCACCCTAGATAAGTGCTTTCTCAAAAGCAATGTAGGTTTTCGGGGCTATTAAAAACAAAGTTAAAGCACTCTTAAGAAATCTCAATCGCTAGCGCGCAAGTTGCTACTCTGCCAACGTTCAAGTTAGTTTATAGTTAGTAAGACCGAGATTAGGGTAAATCGTTCTCAAATGGATGTAATCAAAGCAGTATCTTTACGACTATAAGCAATCGAGTAGCTTCATCTCTATGCTCTTTTATCCCCCATCAAACCACTGCTACTTACCCTGCATGATAAATCCGACCAATAGAAAAACGTAAACATTTCACATTGATTGTCAGCTACTCTTTTCTATCGTTATCTTATGATTTTCTTTATATAGATCAGTCAGTTCTTTGTAGTTCAAGTTTAATTTATAAAACCCTGAAAAGTAACAATATTTACCGTCAATATATTTATAGTAAACCTCAACTTTTCTAATCCAGCCAATAGACTCAAAAGCATAAATAATATCAATCTTTACAAACTCAATTTCACTCATATCTATAGTATTTCTATCTAAAGACAAATGGTCATGAGACAAGCTTACTGTTTTGTATGACTTAAAGGATCGAGTGAGTGAATAAATAAAATATGCGAAGAACATTGGGGTCAAGAAGTAAAGTATTTTTATCTTGCTATGGTCAATAGACTCTGGATTAAAGTGCAGAAATATGCCATACAATGTAAAATACAACGAACTAACAACCTCAAGGTTCAGCAAGTTTTTTCTCATTTTAAGCATATATTTCCTCTTGTATAAAAGAAGGAGCCCCTTGTTCACCTACATATTATTAAGGTCCATCACGATTTTTGCAGTAAGCAATAATCTTAATTTACTTGTGATGTTATGGTAAGCGCTTTGCACTCACCACGGATAGCATTGTGACACGAAGTCACTAGATTGGGCTGGGTTTAATGCTATTCATATCGAAAATACGACCACATGTTCCGTCGAGGGCATGTCTACTTCCTCTAACATGAGGCACTAAAAGAAACTAATGCAAAGCTTTTCAGCGCACTTATTATGCACTAGAAACAACACATGGGCGTTAAATCGATACCCCCACTTTGCCCCCAAAATGATGAAATTTTAGCAAATTCCAGACACAAAAAAACCCTAACATCAATGTATTAGGTTTTTTCTAAAGCGTGTAGTACTTAGAGGGTGATGTTTATTACATCACGCCGCCCATGTGAAATCTAACTATTTGTTTCTATTAAACTATTAGAATGGGGGAAAAGTAGCATACCTCACTTTATACCCCTAAGGTGAAATAAAGGATAAACTTTTATTTTTCAAAAAGTTACCTATAACTACAAAATCTCTATTGAAGCCTCTTTGGTATATACAGAAATTAAAACTGACAGTCACCTATAAAAGTGGGTAACTACCAGTTTAATTTTTGAGCTAATACACCTTATCGGACAATATTTTCCTTATTATCTTGTGATTCCAAGGGGACTAGCGTAAGCAGTCCATAGTGCTTGTTTCACAAACAACAATAAGGGGCCTGATGACTTCCAAAATCATTACAACTGAGCCGTATTCACCTAATAATGAGGCCTAATAGCTCTTATGCATTGCCGCTATGAGTATGAACCAAAAGCGAGACAAACATTAGTTCCTCCGAAGCCAAACGAATTTGATAGTGCAAAATCAACTTTTTGCCTCAGTGGTTCACCGAATACATGCCGTACTCCTGCGCACTCAGAATCCAAGTTATCTTCCGTCAAATTCCTAGTAAAAGGCACAACTCCGTGTTTAATGGATAGCACGGTAAAAACAGCTTGTAGTGCTCCTGATGCCCCTAACAAATGACCTGTGCACGACTTAGTTGCAGAGACAGCAACATTAGGTGCATGAGGACCAAATACGTCACGAATCGCCCTAATTTCAGTGCCATCAGCCTGAGTACTTGTAGCGTGCGCGTTTACGAAATCTACGGACGTTGCTGGACGACCTGATCTTACTATGGCTCCTTCCATCGCACGTTTCGCTCCTAACCCCTGAGGGTGAGGCGCAGTTATTGATCCCCCTGTTTTTCCATCCCCAGTTCTACAAAATGATACAAGTTCAGCAAGAATCGTGGCTCCACGTTCAAGCGCGTGAGAAAGATCTTCCAGAACGATAGCCGCCGCACCTTCACCCATTACAAACCCTCGTCGATCACTGGTAAAGGGCCGCGAAGCCTGTTCGGGAGCATCATTTTTGGTAGACATAGCAGACTGAGCATTAAAAGTTCCGATTCCAACTGGTGTAATTGCGGCTTCAGTTCCACCGGCGACAATTATGTCCGCTTCGCCACTTACGATTGCATTGTAACCGTCGGCAATAGAGTGCGAACCAGCCGCACATGCTGTGCAGTGCGCATTATTCGGCCCGCTAAACCCCCAAGTACTCGCAATATAGCCAGCAGCGATGTTTGGCAGAAACTTTAAGTTACCGAACGGTGATTGTCGGGACCCTGATCGAGAAGTAGTAGTGCATTGCTCAACACTTTCAAGGCCCCCAACGCCCGTAGAAAAATTAACACCAATTCGATGCAACTTTTCAGGATCAGTTTCATCATGTAACTGTGCCATTTCAATCGCTTCGGCCGCTGCGATCATCGCGAAAACCTGATGACGATCAAGTTTTTTTAGCTGCTTGGTTTGTTCGGCCAAAGACAAATTTTTGAACGGCGAAAATTTACCTGGATTGAACTCCTTGTCTACCTGAGCCGCAAAGAATGTTTTGCATGCAACTTCTGCTGGATCGAATCTTTCAATTTTCCGTATCCCATGTTCACCACGAATAAGGCGTTCGAAGCTCTCATCAGCACTACCACCTAAAGGGGAAATTGCTCCAATTCCCGTTATGACAACTCGTCCTTTCATCTTCACCTCTGAAATATATTGTTTCCTACACGTCTAATCTAAAAAGCAGATCAGTGCTCAGTAGACCCTCAGTTATATATTATCAAATATCTCTAAACTGTTGTTTATTTTTTCCACTTTTGGCCAGAAACTATCAACGAGTACGATGTGGACTAGTTTAGGTATAGCCACTTTGAGCATGATAATATTATCCGCCCCCAGACATTACCTTTTCTAGTATTTCTGGCGTAACAGCCTCGAGTAGCTCTTTACTTACCGGCATTCTCATTGGAAAGATATTATTAACCGTTGTGTAGTCAAAATACCCCATTCTTGCTAAGGGACGAAGAGTATCAATATCAATTTTACCATCCTCACCAACCGCTGATTCTTTAATATGAATTCGACGCACCAAACCGATAATCATATCAACTTTACCCAACCCCAACTCTACTTGGCTCGATTGTGGGCATTCAATTGTTTCAAACTTGAAAAGTTCACACTCCATCTTTATAGGACTGGATGCCACCATGCTAACATCACATAAATCAGCCTTTTCCTTTTCAAGCCCAGCTAACTCAAATTCGTCTGTTTCATGGGAGACAATTGAGGAAGAGGCGTTCATTTCACCTTTTAGTTCTTCTGTACAAAAATTCCATACAAACCACCCAGTTTTTTCAATATTAATAGAGGAATCCTTTCGTAACCCATTTGGGTAATGGTTTGCTGTAAAGCAAACCATTGGTGGATCAATGTTGAATATTTGCGCTTGACTAAAAGGTGCCAAATTACAAATTCCGTCCTCGCTTTTAGTGGAAATCCACGCTATCGGACGAGGTACAACACAGCTACGGAAAGCGGAAAAAGGGAGAGGACACTTCTCTGTTAATGGATCAAATTTCATAAAACATACTCCTTATATTATTTTAGTATACAAGTATTCAAAAACAGGGCACCGAATCACTCAGGTCTGTCAATCAAATTACTTAGCATCACCGCGTGCTTTCACTCGAAGTTATGGGAGATTTACCCGCACTCATATCAACTACGAGTTTGCTCTTTTCGAGGAATTTCACCATAAGCCCCATTCCAATCTTCATGACGGCTTCATCGTCTTCAAGGACGCAGAAGTCTACCGAGCCATATACGGAATCAGTCATTCTGACCAGATCGACTCCCTTAGTAGCGTAACTCAATCCGCTTAACTCCTGCCGCGTCTTGCCCACTAGTTTTCGTGCTATAGTTACCTTATGACTTATCTGGTAGACAGCAAACTCTTTTTCGTAGACTTCGCTACCAAGAAACTCTTGAGTGTCTTTAGCGAGCGATGTGCCACCATTACCCTCAACATATATAGCAAATATCAACGCATCGAGAAAAATCCAATCAAATGGTATGTCAGGGTAATTTTCACTAAACTCAAGGCGTTTTTCGTTTACAAAATCACTGGGTAGATCCCTATGAATTGTGGCTTTATCATCCATCACAAGAGGTTTAGAACTCTCCTTAATGCTCGAGATATAAAACGTCTCTCCACTATCTCCCTTTTTTATACTCAAATTCGTGTGCTTTTCTAATTTGTTGAGCTCGTATATCATTTCTTGCTGTAATGGAATGGGTTTCCTGAGTGAAAAATTGATTTCTATATTACTATCATCAATGATGTCACATGCCATTTTCTTTGCCTGAAGCATTGCAAGCATTCCATGCACGACTGTAGAATCTAACCCATTCTTTCTAGCCAACTCATGATCGAAATGAATAGGATTCCAATCGCCGGAAAACGTTGCCCAGTCACGAAGTTCGTTTTCAGTAAATGAGTGAGAAACGCTCATTTATACCTCCTAAGCACCAATGCGCTATTACAGCCTCCAAAGCCATAATTAATATTTAATACATTTTCAATGCCTTTGACGGTTCTGTGTTCATTAGGAGTAAAATCGAGATCTAACTTTTCATCTGGTGTTTTAAGGTTTACCGTCGCTGGTACCATATCATCTTCCATGGTCTTCAAGCAGAAGATGCTTTCAATGATCCCGGATGCAGAAACCAAATGTCCTGTATACGACTTTGTACTTGAAATGGGAATTCGCTTGGCATCTTCTTGAAAAACCTCTTTGATTGCCTGTGTCTCGTTCGCATCATTGAGCGGTGTCGATGTCCCATGAGCATTAATGTAATGAATAT
The DNA here is from genome assembly GCF_004208845.1 of Pseudoalteromonas sp. CO348. Taxonomy (NCBI): domain Bacteria; kingdom Pseudomonadati; phylum Pseudomonadota; class Gammaproteobacteria; order Alteromonadales; family Pseudoalteromonadaceae; genus Pseudoalteromonas; species Pseudoalteromonas sp. CO348. Next base: position 184,281 of record NZ_SGPI01000029.1, read on the forward strand.
CATTGTTCTTTAGCTGTGCTCTTTCAATTGCCTTTTCAATGGTCATTATGCGACCTTTTAGGTCAACAGCCGGTGCTGTGATGTCATAAGCGTCAGAGTAATTTGCATAACCTGTGATCTCACCCAATATATTTGCACCTCGGCGAACTGCATCTTCCATATTTTCAAGAACCATTGCAGCAGAACCTTCTGTTAAGACAAAACCACTACGATCGGCACTAAACGGACAGCATGCCTTTTCTACATCATTTTGCTCCTTGGAAAGTGCCCCTAAGACATCGAGAGTCCACACGTTATAATCGTCTAATACACTTTCTGCCGCACCAGCGAGCATCATTTTAGCTCTACCACTGCGTATGATTTCGTAAGCATCACCAATCGCAATGTTCCCTGTAGCGCAGGCCGCCACGGGAGTATTTTGATAGCCTCGGAGATTCCAGTTAATTGACATCAAACCGGTACCGACGCTTGGCATGCACTCAAGATTAGCAACAGGGGACGCTACTCCATATTTAATATAGGAGTTATTATTTGCGATACTGGTGTCCTCACCTCCCCAGCCAGTTCCGAATATGATCCCTCTATCGAAAGGGTCATAGAATTCATCAAGCGTAGCCAGTGGCTCTTGTCCAAATGCCATTTCAATGGCTTCGTCTGCCGCGATAAGACCCAAGCGACCGAATCTCGGCATACTTTTTAGTATCTTTTTAGAGAACTTACTCACATTGATCGGTTGTTCGATTCTTCCAAAGAACTTTGCGGTCACAGATTTATTCGGATGGGTGTACTTGGCATACCCTAGCCGATATTCAATAATGCTTTTCCAGATCTCTGGTACAGAATTTCCTAAAGGGCATATCGCTCCGTAACCGGTTATCGCTACTCGGTTTTTATACATATCTTGGTTTTCCCGTAAATTGTTTAACAGCTTTAAGATTTCTATAGTTCGCTTTCAGCACATCCAATTGCTGACTCAGAGCTATATTGCACAGCAGTCATTGTATATATCCTCTGACACTATTCAGCGACGCGCACAAATCTATTGCTGTCAACAGCGTCTTTCATAGAGGTCATCTTCAGTGATCAGCTGAACTGCTTTTTCATAGGCGTTTATTTATTCGATAATCACAAAATTGAAATAGATAAATGTTAGCCATGATGGAAAGCCCCTAATAAAAGTTTTCTTTTTATCGTGAGTATCAAAGTCGTAATTTCAGCTAGATGAGAAGGAATGTTAGACAGTAGCTGTATTTTATGACTACACAATATTTCCTTGAAGGTTATGTCCCAACTCATGTTCGATAGCCTTTCAATATGCGAGATAGAGCCTGCGAAATAGTCTGCTTTGTGATTCTCTTCCCGCTTAGTAATTAAATCTTGCATAACAACGTGCTATATTGGAAAAGTTCACTCGAATAGCTGGTGGTCTCATAACCACACAGATATATGCTACTCTCCGCACTTTTAAGTTCAGTCATACATCTCAATTCCATTATGTACACATATTTCCTTTCAACCGCAGTACTTCAAACACTTCCTGCTACACCGTCACACTGACACCACTTTGGGCACAGTTGAGTATGACAATTCGCTCCGATTTCACTCGTCCTAGGCGATTAACTACCTGAAATGGATTTTCACCATACCTTTACCTAGTTCAAAGCTTAAGCAATCACAATGCTAGTTATCACACTCTCATTTGCCTACGCTGGTGTTTCTTCTTCCAACGGGCTTGAAGCCACAAAATTTACTAGGTCATCAAACGTTTGTAACTCAGCTTCAGCCATAGCGTCGAGGTCCACTGCAATCCCAAGCTCTTTCTTAAAAGTTACCATTATGGTTACATAGTCAAGACTAACCAGATGCAACTCTTCCATATTAGTGTTACTGTTGATGTCGCTTGCGTCATAATCAACTAGCTCTCCAATCGTGTCCTTCAACAAAGTTGCAATTGAATTATTTTTATCACTCATTTTAAATTTACTCCTTTATATAAAATACGACATACCTACAATGGGTATGCACACCAGTGCGACAAGACATCACTATGTCCGCACGATAACCTAGAAGCTCTCTCAATCAGCTAGGATCACTCATCCTAGATGCCCAGACAAACTTCTCATTAATCAATAAAACAAATATTCCCTTCTACCTCTTCCGAGAATACGGCCCGCTTCTTTCCGCGCGTTCTGGCAAGAAACGCATAATGATTTTCTTTCACTTGTGCGAAGCTATAAGGGTTATCTTCTCCAAACAGTGTATTGAGAAGTGTATATTTAGTATTGATGATCCTTTCGATGGTTCCTGGTTCTCCATTCTTTGAGCTAACGAAGAAGCGCATCATCTTGTTTTGCCCTTCAAAATAGGTTTCATGTACCATAGCGTTGTGATAATTCAGACCGCAATCGAGTTCATCCAGAAAACACTTTTTATGGTATTCGTCTGCATCGACTATATTTTTTATGACGCTCAGCCAAGCGCGGATATGTCTAGCTTCATCTTTCATAATATTCGTGATGACTTCTTTGAACTTTGGATGCTTTATTTGCGGCCTCATATCCTTGTACAGCTCAGTATTGACCACTTCTGCAAACAAATGAGCTAGTGCATAGCTATATAAATTCCAGTATCTCCTATCTTCATAACACCATATGTATTTCCGACTGTAGTCCCTCACAGTTAAGTGTTCGAAGTAGTCGAGATTTCCATGGCAGGCGTAGTGGTTTATCAACCCAACAGATAAACCATGTCGCGTTTCTTCATAAGCTATAATATTGCTGTACGATAGGAATTCCCCCCAATCATCCAGCAACTCCTTAGGATATCCTTCCTCTTTTGCTTTCATCATCAGTTCGTAGGTCTGTGCCACAGATGCTTGACCTGAGTATTCCCCATCGGCAAGACAGTCAAGTAACTTCGCGATCTCCTTATCATCCGGTTCAAGTTCTCGAAGCCATTCCCATTTGTACCTATTTGCATCCCATCTTTGTTCGTCAGACATACAACCATATTTTACGATCGTGTTGATCCCAGTCATCTTATTCCTCCAATATCGCTATATTGAACAGGGCTACCTTAAGTAGCATCCACCATTTTCCTTTGCTTTTAGTAACATACGTGCGCTAACTACTGACATTCACTCCATTCTCTACGCCTTCAAAGAACCAAACAAAGGCAGGGAAACACTAAGCAGTGAATCCACCGTCAATCACGAGTGTTTGACCTGTGATATAATTTCCACCTGCTCCGAGTAAGAAAAGTACAGCTGGTGCAACATCATGCACTTGGCCTATTCTCCCCAATGGAATACTCTTGAACATGCTATTCATACTTCTCTCGTCTATTTTCGATGTCATTTCTGTTTCAATCAGGCCTGGAGCTAGAGAGTTCACCCGGATATTGAAACGTCCCAACTCTCTGGCCAAAGTTTTTGTCATTGCTATAGTGGCAGCCTTTGTTGCGGCATAATTGATTTGGCCCGGATTTGCCTTAAATGCAGTGACAGAACTAACATTGACGATACAGCCGCCTTGCATCAGCATCGATTTAACCAAACTTTTTAAGACATAAAACTGTGAGTTCAGGTTGGTATCCATCACTTCTTCCCAGTGCTCAAGCTCCATATTCAAAAGTATCGCATCTTTGGTAATTCCCGCATTGTTGACCAATGCATACGGCGCTCCATATGCCTTCTCAAGCTTTTTAGCCAGCTCGCCTACTTCACTAAATTGTGTCATGTCGCACTGATGTGCTTCGCACAAATGCCCTTCCTCGGTCAGGCTAGCACTTATACTCTCTGCTTTTAATTGACTACTTTTGTATGTAAAGACAACACGATACCCAGCAACAGCTAACTCACGTACGATCGCTTCACCGATACCTCTAGTTCCACCAGTAACTAGCACCCATTTCGTTTTATTCATATCTTTCTATCCAATCACTGATTCGCGTATGCTCGCAGCACTTAATTAACCGACTGTTGATTAATTGCCCTAAGCAATTGCGGCTCCCACTCCTTATCCCACTTCTCGATCAAATAAGCTCTCCGTTTCTTCACGTCAGCATCGTTGGGATGAAACCCTTCTTGAATGAGTTCTCTTCGATTAGCCATTATGCCGCTATAGAAGGCAGATGCTTCAATATCCGCCCGGGAAATGTCTTCACCAATCTGCTTTGCTATTGAGTACGTTGATATAATCGCTTCTACGTCGTCTAGATCACGTGTATTAGCCAATTCTTCAGGGCTCCACACTATTTCATCGTAGATCGATTGGTATAAATCGACAGCAATACTGCAATGCTCAATTTCTTCAATAAAATGGTACCCGAGTAAATAAAGTATCCCCAGGTTTTGAGAGTTTCGAATGGTGTAATTAAGGATCCCGTTATCGAATAATTGTTCGAAAAAAACGAAGCTAGATACACAAGTTTTACTTTCGAAAACAGCCACATCAAGAAGCGCCTGTTTAAGGAATACATTATCTTTTCCTGAGAATCCCAAATCATTGCGAGCGCCTTCCAACATTGGCTCATATTTATCTTTATAAATAGGATACAAAAAGTCATACACCCTTGGATGATAGCGCTCCTTAAACACTACTCCCTTGTGAAGCACTTTATTCAATTTCCTATGCTGGTTAGCATGGTGCATTTCCTGAGTGTAGTAATCTTTTTCGGCACGCATCACGGCTGGATCTGTAAGCAGTTTAAGCGCCGCTGAACGAACTCCTGTATAGAAGAGTTCGATAAACTCCACATAAAATGAGTAGCCGAGCCCTAGTAAGGAAGTTGCTCTTTCAAGGCTCCAAGCATAGTTAAAACCACTCTCATTTATCACCTTTTCTTCCATACGAAATGGGACCGCTCTTATAGTTATATTTTCCATACAACCTCCGAACGATTCAAAACATGATCTAAAAGTGATCGCTCACCAGTCTGCTCCTTGCTTATATTGATTCGTTTCATACTTCCCTCGTAATTTATTATGCTCATTGTCAAACACCTACTTTATCTAAAATATAACTGTAGTGTTCACGGCGGCCAGTTACCGATACATACTGTAAGAACTCCTCTAGCTCAGGTACACGATTAACACCGGCTTGTACCATTTCCCCAGCTGCTTGAGACAGTCTTTCGAATGCACCCTCCAACTCCTTAAGAGTCTGCGTATTCTTGGTCGCACAGACTAAACGCTCATTTAGTGACCTAAGGAACTCACACTCCGTCCAATCAATGTACTCTTGTGTCGGTTCATTTTTGGTATCAAGGCGGCTCCAAGTTAAGAAAAACCGTTGCATGTTTTCATTGAGAGCTGTAAATGAATGGAGCAAAGGCCAAACTTCGGGTTTCTTTGGTAGCTCTGCATAGTCTCCTTGACAGAAAATGAAAGCATTTTGGGTCCAATATATTGACCAGTCCCAACAAATCTTTAATGGCATAACTTGCTGGTTTCCAAAGATTTCATATTGACCACGAAATATCTTGAAGTAGGCATCTGTAAGACTTAGGAAGAAAGAATTAGCCGCTTCAATTCGACGATCTACACCTTTATCCCCAGCATGGTCACTGCAAATTAGATCCGTAATAAAAGTATTACTAAATGCAATAAAATCACTTCCAGGGGAGTAGAACGGATCAACGAATACTCCAGCAATCCCTGTTAGAAACCAGCGATCAGGTGAGTAAGCTTTTGTAGTGTGACGTGAAAATTCTTTTAAGATTCCAAAGTCTTGGAAATCAGAAACTGCTTCTTGTACCAGAGAAGCACATTGTGGCTCGTGCTTTTCCATCCACTTAACAAGCTTTTCGAATGTGTCGAATTCACAGCTTGGATGAAGATGTTCATCAGCAACGAGACCAATACTTGTGGAGCCACTTGCTAGCGGTATTAACCATATCCAATAGCCTCGTCCCATAAGGTGGTTGACACTAAGGCGTCGTTCAGGGCCACTGCCATGTCGCTCTTGCCATTGTAATGATTCGCTCCATTCATCTACTTTGACCTCACGTGCAACCCTAAACCATGCAGAACTAACCTTATGATCTGCCTCACGATCTAGTTTCAGTTTCTGCTTTAGTACGGCCCCTCCGCCAGTTGCGTCCACAAGCCACCTGCAACTGACTTGGCTTTGACTCCCCGCACGTTCGTAAAACACGGTATGATCTGACTCCTCTGAGCCTATCTGCACATCAATAACTTTAGTTCCTTCCTGAACGTCAATATTATCGCGGTTACACTTATCTATAATGAAGTTTTCAAAGCGTCCTCTGGCAATTTGGTAAGTATCAGCGGCAGGGAAATCACGACACCCGAGCTCCAGGCGAGATGATATATCTGTGTTTGAGCCATTATCCCAGAAAAATCGCTGGCCAAGTTTTGGCAAATGCTCATCTTTTAGGTGCTGCCCAAAACCAAGTATATTGGCAAAGTAGTGAGACGAAACCTCTACCGTAGACTCGCCAATTTTATAGGCACTTTCCTCAACAGGAAAAGTGTTCCGTTCAAGTACAAGAATTCGAATTGTAGGTAGTTGGCGTCTCACCTGAAGTGCAAGTCCCATCCCGGCCATTCCACCACCGAGAACCACTAAATCCATACGCTGTTCCATCGTTTCACCTCAAGTAACTAGATGCAGTTGTAATGTTTTTATGAAAGGGGTTGTTATAATCTAATGGTTTACAGAGAATCGTCTTGGTTTTCTGGATCGATGGAAAATTTTCGTGCGCTTTACCGCGCAAATACAACCCGTATTGTGCACCATGTGAAAGGTGATGACGGTGCTCCGTGCAGAAATCAGACAGCTCGGTGATTACGTCAAGTTCCGCTCCGCCAGTAAATGTTGCCGCCAGCCCAACGCCACGCCACACCGCACCTCTGCTACGCAGAGGTAGGGTTTGCAGGATGTTAAAAAGCTTTTCTGGCTGCGATGAACTTGCAAACCATAACGAACGTCCGTATCCGCTCCAAAGCCCAAAGTCAGAAGGACCATCATTTATGAGAGCATGCCCATGCCTTTGCAGCCGATGCCTAAACCTTATGCCGGAGTAGAAGCCATATCCATCCTTTATTGCTCTAAAACTCAAGCGTTCCCTAAAGCCTAAGCATTTTTCAAATGGTTGCCCCAGGAAGCCAATGCTCATCCCTACCCCGAAGGAGAATAACCTGTTAATGCTTGCTATATTAAAATAAGAATTTTCAAGTACATTTACTGTAATAAAACGAGTGTGAAAAAGTATACCGAAGGCCATTCCCGCGCCCTCGATAATATATGGCGCATTGAATGTATTATCATTATTAACTTGATATTCTAGTGCCGAGAAGTCTCTACCATCCACATATTCCAACATACTCTCGTAGAAAGTATCTAACAATGACTTAAAGTGCGCCTTTGATTTTTCTGAGCTATCGGGATCAAACCATTGTTCATAATCAACTTTTCGAGGAAGTGCGGCAAATAGTTCCGATCGACCAAATTTATTTTTAATAACATCCATATACTTATCTCCAACACTTCAAATCAGACTACCAAAGAAAAAAGAAAGTCACGCCAGACCTTCCTTCTCAAAGCAAATAAACAATATTTAAACATCATATTTAAATCCAACCATTAAATCAACAACCCCACCCATAGCGCATATTATTGCAACAAATTAAACACAAAACTTTTTTGAAATTTCATTCTATTAAACAGCTGAGGGGTTTTAAAATTAAATTTTTATGTAATACAGGGATTCACTAAAATTTAATATTTGATAGTAAAAACTGTTAATTTTGGATGAAAATCCACTTAAACCCATGATTTATAAAGTATAAAGTAATCACTTCCGGAGCATAGACTTAAAATATTCACATAAGTGTCAAAATAGAGTTATGTGCATGACCTGAGATTCATACCTTGTAGCCTTTTAGCTACGAGACTTATAGATAAATTTAATACCCCACAGTCAAAGACACAACCTTCACTTAAAAAACAAATAGTTATAAAAAAAACTTGAAATTTAAAGCTATTACTGGTGCTTATTCGATAAAAAATTGCTGAAGATACAGCAGTACTAGCTACCTTTATCTTTAGTTCAATAAAGAGACAACCTTATTTTCCCGTTTTCATCAATGCATTGTAAAGTTGAATAATAAAAACTAAACACATCCAATTTACTGTATATTTTTATTCACCACTGAAAATAATCGACATGACTAAAACCAAGCACCACTCACATCAAGAATAAGAATTGATAAGTTGCATACTTAAGAAAAGAATTTATCTTTTTTATTTTTAAACACTCCCTTTGACATATCTATTGTGATTAACGTAGGCACTATCACACATAGCCACAAACTGAAAATAAGAAAATTATAGCGATAAAAAACTATTAGAAAAAATACAATTCACCTAAAGAAAAAAGCAATAATTTATTGATAAATACAAAACAAAATAGGTCTGTAACTCCTAAAAAAAACGATATAAAATACTAACCCTTCAACTTATTAATAAAATTAAGGATAAATAAAAAGAGCAAAAACACTAATAATATGAAAAATATTAACAAACATCTTCGGGCTAGGGTGGGATCGAGCTTTAAATTGACAAGTATTGGAGTTTTATGATCTGGTTAAGCACCGCAATTTTTATGTCGTTACAATGAGCATCATGCATTTAGAATGGATTGAAGATCCTATAAGCGATGTTAATATCAAACATAATCTTGTCGGCATCTTGTTTTTGACTCTGAGTGCCGTGCTTAGTGGCGCTGACGGATGGATGCCAATTCTAGAGTTTGGTGAGCTGCAACTGGATTGGCTACGGCATCACCATCCCTTTGAAAAGAGCATTCCAAAACGCCATTGTATTGCTAATATAATCAAAGTGTTGGATACAGACGCTTTACTCACTAGATCAGTGGTCATACACCTATCATTATGCCAGCCAACAATTCAACGTGAATATAGATCCATTACAACAGCAAGATACATCCAGCCTTCGTCATTTTTTAGGTACGTCACGTCGCCAGCCCAAATTTGATTCGGTGCTACCGGATTAAAGCTCTGGTTAAGCAAATTATCAGCAACGGTATCAGAGTACTTCCGCTGAGTTATTACCTTATAAGCCACACGTTGTTTAACAACTAAATTGAGCTTCGCCATTAACTCTCTGGTTTTATAGCGCGTTATTTTAAAACCTGCTTTGCTTAAGCTCTTACATAACTCACGGTAGCCTAAGCTTTCTCTGCTGCATTTCAACAGTGCTTTGCCTTTCGATAAAGATGTAACTTTTCAGCCGTTATAAGCTTTACTGGACTCGCTAGCCGTGCGTAATAGTTTGAGCAACTCACTTTCATAGCTGAACATAATTTGATAACTCTAAAAGCTTGGCTATTCTCTCTGAGGAACCGATACTTTGCTTCTTATCTCAGCCGTTTTACTCATCTTCATTTAATGAATTTCCAGCTATAAATCAGTTTGGTGGTGATCTCTAAAGAAGCAGCCGCCTCTGAAACTGAATAGCCTTGCTCTATCACTAAAGCAACTGCTTCTTGCTTAAATTCAGTTCTATAAGACTTATTTTTACGTTTTGTCATTTAACACCTCAATATTAGATCATTGTCCATTATTAAAGTGTCCGGCTCAATTAAACCAGTTCATCATTACAATTCGGCCTTCGCTTGGTCAGACATCCTTTACCCACTTATCCAACAACGACCCTTGCGGGTCGCCTACCTATAACTTTGATAACAAAAGTTAAGCGAATAATTGGGCTTCCCAAGTTCCACTTTGATGACAACGATAGGGTTAGGTTCTACTTATCCACCAATGGTTCTTGTCATCATATTCCCAGATGTAAAAGGAGTAACCCGCCACATACCTTTTGCTTTAAGCGTAACAATGAGATTTTGATGATTGCAGTTGACTGTGTTTGCAGTAGTTTACGTACGCTAACCATTGCTATCGGCCTAGCCCTATTTCGGTTTGTCATTCACCAAAACCACCTTTTGTTCACAGAAAAAGATGCCTATTACAGAGGTACATTGTCAGGAAGCTTTGCACCATGCCGTTACCAGCATCGCACTATCCCTAGGCTACTGTTAGCTGAATAACAGGTCTGGCCGCGGACGAAATACGCCAGACAATCACCAAAGCAGCTTATATCACTGCGCTGTTATTGAAGTAGTAACAGCAACAATAAGATGCTGTGAAACTTACATTTTGAAATAAGCCAACTCCTTCAAGAAGTTGGCTTAATTTTGAAGCAAGGTCAGTTGGTTCAATTACATCATGTAATCGTTCAACTCGAGCACCCATTTAATATGTTGACCTTTGGTGTTCTAAGAGTCCCAGATAACTCTGGGTAAGGGGTATTGAGCGTTTCGTCAACGCTCAACCAAGGGAGCGAAACCTACAAAATCACCATACTAATCAATAGGTTATAAAAACAAGCGCGACTCTCGTCGCACTTACATCATGCCGCCCATACAGAGCTTAAGCTTTTGTTTATATTGGACTATTAGCATGGGAAAAAGTGGCGATACCCCACTTTATACCCCTCGGATGAAATAAAGTATAAATTTATTTATATTTCAACCAGTTACCTATATCAATAGCGCGCTAACAACAACTCTAAGGCTCTGAAGCAATTCAATATAAATTATTTAATAACAAATTGTTATGATACTGGCAATCATATAATTAGAAGTAAATTTCGAACTACCTTGTATTGTAATAGGAACATAGATAAATTAAAATTTTCTCCGAGTTTGATTCTGAGAAAAGGCTTTCAAGAGTCAAGTTACAAAATCACTCTCTTTTTCTCATCATACAAAATAACTTCAAGGACAAAGGAATATTATGAAAGTTATCGGTTTATTAAAATCACTTATGTTAGCGACATTGGTTAGCACTTCTGCTATATCTTATGCTCAAGCCGAAGGTGGATTAGTTCAAAGAGCTGAAGCGGTCGCTAAAGCTGAAGGTATTACTATGGCTGAGCTGCTAGACCGTTCTGAAAGTGGCGAACTAGACGTAAATCAAAGAGCCGCTGAATTAAATGCTGAATGGGGACGCTGCGAGACCTATAAATATACAAAGTATGCAAGTGCTAAAGTAGATCAAGAAATTACTCTTACCAATTTTTCAAGCTTTGGCGGTACTTGTAATTCTTACTTTTTCACAATAGAAAGAAACTATGATGGCCATGATATGGAATTAATTTTATACCGTGATGATAGAGAAATTGATCGAGGTACTCATATCGGAAGATACCTTCCTCGTGGCAGCTATAGATTAACTCTGAAAAACAACGGTGGCGGTACAAGTATACGTGGCGGTGTACGTTACGAATACCGCGAGAATTAATTTATATTACGCAGGCTAATTAAGCCTGCGTATCAACAAGTTTAGTTTCTTGGCTTTTTAGGAAATTGATCACCTTCTCTTGATACTCTTGGAGAAAAGATTCTGAAGTGATTTTAGCAACTGTTTGCTGTTTCTTTTGAGCATTACCCAACACACCATGAAATGAGCGGTAGTTCTCTTTTTCCATTTGCGCCGCGCCTTCTACATGATCTACAAAGAAGTCGATAATATTTATTTTTTCGTCAGGCTTGAAACCTTTTTCCTCAAAATTGACACCATCTAAAGAACCTTTCACCCCCATTACATCATCCCAAAATGTGTCACGTAAGCTCCCCGTATACCCACTCGAGCGTGCCATATCAGACTCCAACGTTCGAATTGCGTCAACAATACCTTTAAATTCATTGATAGACATATTCTCAAAATCAAAGCCCTCAGGATTAAGTAGAGCGCTGTATGGTGAACTGCTCGGCGCATCACCTGTAAATGCAGCAATAGACACAGACTCGTCAGATACTTGTTTCTCTTTGGTATCTTTAACCTGATTTGGTTCTGGCTCCTTTTTTACGGGCGTAGCAAACGGTTGTGTAGGTGTTGATGTTGGCGCATTCGTTGTTGACACCGAATGGATATTAAAATGAATAGTCATAAAAGCTCCTTTTCGTATTGCCTTAGTATCGGCAGTATTCCTATTTTACTTTAGCATATTGTGTTGGATTTTATGGTTGTTATACATTGGTTAGTTAGCCCAACTAAGCATGTTCCTGCTACTAGTCCATTTGTGTAAAACAGCACAAAGCACATTTTTTTTACAACACATGGGACTTAAATCGATACCCCACTTTATACCCCTAAAATAATGACGCTTGAGCAAATTTCAGACACAAAAAAACCCTAACATCAAACTGTTAGGGTTTTTCTAAAGCGTGTAGTGCTTAGGAGATGATGTTTATCACATCATGCCGCCCATGCCACCCATTCCGCCCATGCCGCCCATATCTGGACCAGCAGCTTCTTCTTTCGGAATTTCAGCAACCATCGCTTCTGTAGTGATCATTAGACCAGCAACCGATGCTGCGAACTGAAGTGCAGAACGCGTTACTTTAGTTGGGTCTAGGATACCCATTTCGATCATGTCGCTGTATTCGCCAGTTGCAGCGTTGTAACCGTAGTTACCTTCGCCAGCTTTAACTGCGTTAACCACAACTGATGCTTCGTCACCTGCGTTTGAAACGATTTGACGAAGTGGTGCTTCCATCGCACGAAGTGCCACTTTAATACCGTGGTTTTGGTCTTCGTTGTCACCAGTTAGCGATTCAAGCTTGCTCGCTACGCGAACTAGCGCAACACCACCACCAGGTACTACACCTTCTTCAACCGCTGCGCGAGTTGCGTGTAGTGCATCTTCTACGCGGTCTTTTTTCTCTTTCATTTCAACTTCAGTTGCTGCGCCAACTTTGATTACTGCAACACCGCCTGCAAGTTTTGCCATGCGCTCTTGTAGTTTCTCTTTGTCGTAGTCAGAAGTTGCTTCTTCGATTTGTGCTTTGATCTGAGATACGCGACCATCGATTGCTTCTTGCTCGCCAGCACCGTCAATGATAGTTGTATCATCTTTAGTGATAACCACGCGCTTAGCTGTACCTAAGTCTTCAACCGTAGCTTTCTCAAGCTCAAGGCCAATTTCTTCAGAGATAACCGTACCACCAGTTAGTGTCGCGATATCTTGTAGCATTGCTTTACGACGGTCACCAAAGCCAGGTGCTTTAACCGCAGCAACTTTCACGATACCACGCATGTTGTTTACAACCAGAGTTGCCAGCGCTTCACCTTCAAGGTCTTCAGCAATGATTAATAGCGGCTTGCTTGTTTTAGCAACGGCTTCAAGTGTAGGTAGAAGTTCACGAATGTTAGAGATCTTCTTGTCTACTAGAAGGATATGTGGGTTATCTAGCTCAACTTGGCCTTTTTCAGCGTTGTTGATGAAGTAAGGTGATAGGTAACCACGGTCAAACTGCATACCTTCAACTACATCTAGTTCGTTCTGTAGTGATTGGCCTTCTTCTACAGTGATAACACCAGACTCGCGACCTACTTTTTCCATTGCTTCTGCAATGATGTCACCAATCTCTTTATCAGAGTTAGCTGAAATCGTACCAACTTGTGCAATCGCTTTTGCGTCTGAACAAGGCACTGAAAGCGTTTTTAACTCTTCAACAGCAGCGATAACTGCTTTGTCGATACCACGCTTAAGGTCCATTGGGTTCATACCCGCAGCAACTGACTTAAGACCTTCGTTCACGATAGCTTGCGCAAGAACAGTTGCAGTTGTAGTACCGTCACCCGCTGCGTCATTAGCTTTAGACGCAACTTCTTTAACCATTTGTGCGCCCATGTTCTCGAACTTATCTTCAAGCTCGATCTCTTTCGCAACAGATACACCGTCTTTAGTGATAGTTGGTGCGCCGAATGACTTTTCTAAAACAACGTTACGGCCTTTAGGACCTAGCGTTACTTTTACTGCGTCTGCTAGTACGTTTACGCCTTTTAGCATTTTTGTACGAGCGTCACCTGCAAAACGAACTTCTTTAGCTGCCATGTTATAAATTCCTCTTAAATTCTGTTGTCGATTAAACTAAAAAGTATTAATTATTCTACGATGCCTAAGATGTTATCTTCGCGCATGATCAGGTACTCTTGACCTTCGATCTTTTCAGTTTTTTCGATGTAAGAGCCGAACAACACTGTGTCGCCTGCTTTTACTTGTAGTGCTTTAGTTTCACCATTGTCCAACACGCGGCCGTTGCCTACTGCAACTACTTCACCACGTGAAGACTTTTCAGCTGCAGAACCAGTTAACACAATGCCGCCAGCTGACTTTGTTTCTTCTTCAAGACGCTTAACAATGACGCGATCATGTAAAGGACGAATGTTCATTTATATAGTTCTCCTAACAGTTTCTGAACAATGACAGAAATAATGCTTTTTTAAGGCGCTGTTACATCCACAGGTTGTGGTTAACACACGCAATTTTAATTGCTTTCATTTATGGGGATGGGCAAATTAAAACCCAAGAGAAAAAACCAAAAAAAGTTTAGTCTTTTCTTTCGTATTCACCTTCAATCGTTGTTGAAGAATTTCTACCCGATTGATTTTTAAATGGATCTCTAATTTCTTCCTGCTGCTCCGCACGCCCGTCGCGTGATTGATTAGCAAACGGTGACTGACCTGAGTGCATGCCTGTTTGCACTCTTACGGTGGCATGAGCTAAAAGCGACTGCGCCAGCCTTTTTCTAACGGCTGGGGTTAACAGTAAAAAACCTAATACATCGGTCATGATCCCAGGCGTCATCAATAGCACACCGGCAATGATCACACACAAACCGGTAAATAAATCTTGTGCAGGCAATTGCCCACGAGACATCTGTTGCTGTACGTTGACATAAGCGCCAAGACCCTGCTGTTTAACCAGTCTTGCCCCTAAAATGGCGGTACCAATTACAAGCGCAATGGTAGCAAAACCGCCTATCACCTCGCTGACTTGGATCAGCAAAGCAATTTCAATAATCGGAATAGCGATAAATAAAATAAATAAGAATCTAAACATACTTTCTCCAAATCTACGAAAGATAAATATGGGTGCAAAGGTCTTAATTCAAGCGATACAAGTAAGACGCTTTAGAAAAGAGGAGCTATCCGCTAAGATGCCATTACTAACCCTAAAATGGAAATGGCAATGGGCGTAAGATATAAACTCGTCTTATCTACATGCGATTCGGTTGCAGAAGCGCGTAAGATTGCAACGCAACTTGTAACGCAAAAACTTGCTGCTTGTGTGAACCTAATCCCAGCAGTGGAATCTATTTATGTTTGGGAAGGTCAGGTTGAACATGCACAAGAAACCAAGCTGTTAATCAAGACAAAATCCGAAAAACTAGAGCAAGTGATGGCTGCTATTCGTGACTTACACAGTTATGATGTCCCAGAAATTCAAGTCGTGGACGTCACCAGCGGCAACTTAGCTTATTTCAAATGGATGGACGAGGTATTATTGTAATGCGACTCTTAGTAGTTCTTTTCTCATTGCTGATGTGGTTTCCCGCGCAAGCAAACAATGCGGTGCTAGACAGCTTACTGGCTCCTAAGCAACAGACTTTTTTACCAGTAAAAGAAGCATTCAAGTTCGATTTTGACCAGCAAGGCAACACCTTGTTTGTAGGTTGGGACATCGCCGACGGCTATTACTTATATAAGAAGAATCTTCAAATTATCGCCAAACAAGCCGACATCCAAGTGCCACAGCTTGAAAAAGGGGAGATGATTGAAGATGAGTTTTTTGGTCGCACTGAAGTCTACTTTAATAACTTATCTGTTATCTCTAAGCTCAGTAATATCGAGCAAGGTGCAATCGTAAAAATACGCTATCAGGGCTGCGCCGAAGCTGGACTTTGCTACCCGCCAGAAATTGTAGAAGTGCCGTTAAGCACGATTGCAGGAGAAAAGCCAAAGACCACGCCAACCAAAGCTCCTGAAACAAAAGCACCTGAGACAAAAGCAGAAGCTCAAAGCGAAAGCGCGCCTGTGGATGACGATAATTTGTCTTTCACTGAGCAGTTAATGCAGCGCAGCTTACTTGCGAATATTTTGACGTTCTTTGGCCTTGGTATTGGCCTTGCGTTTACCCCTTGTGTATTCCCGATGTTCCCAATTTTGTCGAGCCTCATCGCCGGTCAACAAGGCCTTTCGACTAAAAAAGCCTTCAGTTTGTCTTTTGTTTATGTGCAAGGTATGGCGGTCACTTACGCTGCACTTGGGTTAGTCGTTGCGTATTTCGGTGGCCAAATTCAAGGCTACTTGCAGCATCCAGCGGTACTTATCAGCTTTAGTATATTGTTCGTCGCACTCGCGCTATCTATGTTTGGGGTTTACGAAATTCGTTTACCTAGCGGCATGATGGATAAACTCACTCAGCTCAGTAACAAGCAAAAAGGCGGCAATTACTGGGGCGTATTCATTATGGGTGTGCTTTCTGGACTTATTGCATCGCCCTGCACCACGGCTCCACTTTCTGGCGCGCTATTATTTGTCGCGCAAAGCGGTGATTATGTAGTGGGCGCGGTAACGCTATACGCACTTAGCTTGGGCATGGGCCTACCGCTATTACTGCTAGGTACCTCAGGTGGAAAATTACTGCCAAAAGCAGGTGGTTGGATGGATCAGGTCAAAACGCTATTTGGTTTTGTGATGCTCTTCGTACCGCTTATCCTTTTAGAGCGTATTGTAGACTTTGACATCATAGTACTAATGGCAAGTATTTTGGCTATTGCAACAGCTCTATATTTACACTTCTGGCAAAGCCAGCTTCAAGCAAGTAAAGGAAAGACTTTACTATGGACAATGGCACTTATGTTACTGATACCGGGTTTATTTGGTGTTAAAGACGCAATTATGCCTAAACAAGAGCCAAGTTTAGAAGCCAGTCTAATACAAACTCAATTACACGTGGACGAATTAGCCGCTGAGTTGGCTGCTGAGTTGACCGCAGTAAAACAACAGTTAGCAGAAAAGACGGCTGGGCTATCCGCAAAAGACCAACCAAAGGCGACTGAGTTACCAGCCATAAAGCAACCAAGAGTAAGTGGACTGCAAAAGTTTAGATTGATCCCTGATTTAGCTGCACTGCGAGAGGAAGTGATCAAGGCTAATGCTAAAGGCAAAGTGCCTATCGTTGATTTATACGCAGAGTGGTGTGTTGCGTGTAAAGAGTTTGAAAAATACACTTTCCCGAAACCTGAAGTACAAGCACAGTTCAAAGATTATGAGCTATTAAAGCTCGACTTGACCAAAGCCAATGACAACACCCAAGAGATCATGGAAGCATTTACGGTGTTTGGTTTACCGACTATTTTAATCTTTGATAGTCAAGGTAATGAGATGCTAACACACCGCATCACAGGCTTCTTAGACGCAAAAGACTTTGCTGCCCACCTAGAAAAGGCCAAGCAGGACGCAAAGTAACCATTTTAGGGGCAAGTACACTTGCCCCTCTTCCCTTCTGATTAGACCAGTATTTTGCTGCTATTTACCTCGAACTCTCTATAATACTCCACGAAATGGAGAAATATTTGCTATTTGCTGGAATTCGGCTTAAGTTAACAAGCCATACAGTCTAAATTTTTGGCTAATGCTTTAGTTAAAGGAAGTTCGCGTAATATGTCTGCAAAATTAAAGATTTTATTAGTAAACGGCCCTAATTTAAATATGCTAGGTCGCCGTGAGCCGCACAAGTACGGCACGCAGACTCTCAACGAAATTGTTGACGCATTAACTGAATATGCAGAAGCACAGCAAGTCAGCTTGTCACACATTCAAAGTAATAGTGAAGCGCAGCTAATCGAGGCTATTCACGCTCAATATGAACAATGCGATGCGATTATCATTAATCCTGCCGCATTTACCCATACGAGCATTGCCCTTCGAGACGCTTTACTCAGTGTGGACATCCCTTTTTATGAAGTACACATCACCAATGTGTACGCCAGAGAGCCATTTCGTCACAAGTCTTATTTTTCTGATGTGGCGGAAGGCGTGATATGTGGATTAGGCGCGTTGGGCTATCGTGCTGCATTTGATGCAGCGTTAGCGCAATTGCGAAAACAAAATAACTCAAATTAACTAACAGGCGGGTCATTGTATGGATATTCGCAAGATCAAAAAACTTATCGAGCTAGTAGAAGAATCAGGTATTGCAGAGCTAGAAATCACTGAAGGTGAAGAGTCAGTACGTATCAATCGCCACAGCAGTGCACCAGTTTATGCACAACCTCAACAATACATGGCAGCTCCAGCGGCACCTGCACCAGCAGCACCAACGGCAGCTCCTGCAGTAGAAGCTGCACCAGCAGAAAGCAGCGCACCTGCAGGTCACCAAGTTAAGTCTCCTATGGTTGGTACTTTCTACACAGCTTCTTCTCCAACAGCAGCGGCATATGTTGAAGTAGGTTCAAAAGTAAATGTTGGCGACACACTTTGTATCGTTGAAGCCATGAAGATGATGAACCAGATCGAATCAGACAAAGCTGGTGTAGTGAAAGCAATCCTAGTTGAAAACGGTGAGCCAGTAGAATTCGACCAACCGCTATTCATCATCGAATAATTACGCAGAAGGTCAACGTTATGTTAGATAAAGTAGTCATTGCAAACCGAGGTGAAATTGCACTTCGCGTATTGCGTGCCTGCAAGGAGCTAGGTATAAAGACGGTTGCTGTGCACTCAACAGCTGACCGCGACCTAAAACACGTTCTTCTTGCAGATGAAACCATTTGTATCGGAAAACCTGCGGCAAGCGAAAGCTACCTTGATATTCCTCGTATTATCGCGGCGGCAGAAGTCACAGACGCGGTTGCTATTCACCCAGGTTACGGTTTCCTTTCTGAAAATGCCGACTTTGCTGACCAAGTTGAGCAAAGTGGCTTTATCTTTATCGGTCCAAAGGGCGACACTATTCGCCTAATGGGTGATAAAGTATCAGCAATTGAAGCGATGAGAAAAGCAGGCGTACCTTGCGTGCCTGGTTCTGATGGTCCATTGACTGATGACAACGACCGCAACACGCAGATCGCTAAGCGTATCGGCTACCCAGTTATCATCAAAGCGGCTGGCGGCGGCGGTGGTCGTGGTATGCGTGTCGTTCGCAACGAAAAAGAACTTGCAAACTCTATCGCCTTAACACAACAAGAAGCGAAGCAGTTCTTCGGTAATGGTATGGTTTACATGGAAAAATTCCTAGAAAACCCACGCCACATCGAGGTACAAGTACTCGCTGACGGTCAAGGCAATGCAATCCACCTAGGTGAGCGCGACTGTTCAATGCAGCGTCGTCACCAAAAAGTAGTGGAAGAAGCACCTGCACCAGGGATCACAGCAGAAATGCGTAAATACATTGGTGATCGCTGTACTCGTGCATGTATCGAGATTGGTTATCGCGGCGCAGGTACGTTTGAATTCTTATACGAAAACGGCGAGTTCTACTTCATTGAAATGAACACCCGTATTCAGGTTGAGCACCCAGTAACAGAAATGGTCACTGGCGTAGACTTAATCAAAGAGCAACTTAAGATTGCAGCTGGCCAACCGCTTTCTATCACACAAGAAGACGTGGTGATCCGTGGTCACGCAATCGAGTGCCGTATTAACGCAGAAGATCCAGAGAACTTTATCCCTTCACCGGGTAAAATTACGCGTTTCCACCCCGCAGGTGGCCTTGGGATCCGTTGGGACAGCCATATTTACGCTGATTACACAGTGCCGCCACATTACGACTCAATGATCGGTAAGTTAATCACTTATGGTGAAAACCGTGATGTTGCGATCGCTCGTGCTAAAAACGCACTGAATGAACTAGTGATTGACGGGATTAAAACCAATACCCCACTTCACAAAAAGATCTTGTCAGACGAGAACTTCCAAAACGGTGGCACGAATATCCACTACCTAGAGAAAAAACTAGGCATGCACCAATAACCTAATTCGTTCTCCTAAAAGAGGCCGGCCAATTGCCGGCTTCTTTTATCTCTGCCCTACTTCCACCAAATACTACTAAATTCAACTTATCATAAGCCAACCTTACAGCTTGCTCATCTCGCGTTTACAGCAAAAATCCAACTCGAATTTTAAGTGACTCTATTTTTTACACTGCAAAACCAGACCAGTACTTACCTCACCATTTTAATGATCCGCACAGCGCAACACCCTCACCGCTACAACATTGGCTTAATATTGAGCAATCAATCCATTCGCCCCGACTTTTTCACGTTTTAATAGTGACAAGCCTGTTAAAAATTTTTATACTGCCTGCGCTTTCAGTGA
Source organism: Pseudoalteromonas sp. CO348 (assembly GCF_004208845.1). Lineage (NCBI taxonomy): Bacteria > Pseudomonadati > Pseudomonadota > Gammaproteobacteria > Alteromonadales > Pseudoalteromonadaceae > Pseudoalteromonas > Pseudoalteromonas sp. CO348. The sequence goes on from NZ_SGPI01000029.1 coordinate 204,496, forward strand.
TTTACCTTTAAATCACTACAGCAAATAGCCCTATGGCTCAGTTGGGTAAACTTTCAAAGAAAGTTTACGTCGAGGAAGCGAAGGGATATTAGCGCAGCGACCCTGAGTGTTGAATCCGAGACCGGAACCAAGCTTCATGGACGAATATAACGCGCAAAAATACAAAATGGCCCTATAGCTCAGTTGGTTAGAGCGCACGACTCATAATCGTTAGGTCCCTGGTTCGAGTCCAGGTGGGGCCACCATTTTTCATACCTTACGTCTTTTGTACTCTTTTTTAACATACTACTGAAATCAATATTCAAAAGCTTATTTGATTGCAAACTATAAAGATATTGGCTCTTTAGCCCTAAATTTTAAAGTTGTACAGCTTCAATCCAAAAAACGGTACAAACACAACTGTCAATCCACATAATAAAATACTGAAACCTAGTAACTAGAGCTTCAGATGACCTGCATCTCCACCCACTTGAACTCCATTCATCTAACGCTGGCTAAACTCTAAGTATTTATATCCACATCACGTACCAATACAGATAGCGATTGCAGTAATTAGATAGTTGCCAAAACCAGAAAAATCAAAAAGTTGCATGAAGTTACATTTACCTTATATTGAGACTGAATAAAAAACAAACACAACTGTAAAGGAAAAACTATGGTTACATTCAACACTCGACTACTTGCTATGGCATTGGCTTGTAGTTCCACTTCTGTTTTGGCTACACAGGTATTTTATGATCAGGATGGTGCGGGAGATCATTCGCAGTATCAGGGCGCACCTGTTGATTTTATCTCAGCTCGTGCAGGCACAACTGAGTTCTTTAATGCGCTCACGGGCGGCTTAGCGGCGGATGAGTGCCATCAATTTGAAGTGGTTAATACACAAACCGGCGATTTGATTGCTCCTCTCACATTCAACGCGCCCTTTATTTCTGGCCCACTGCCTGCGGAGCATAAGCTGACAGAAAAGTCGGTTAAACTCAGCTGCACCTTACCCTCAGGTGAAGAGGCGATTGTTTATCACAAGATACCCAAGGCTCCCGCCGTTGTATGGCACAGTGAAATCACAGTGGCTGATTGGCAAACGCCGAGCAATGGCCCTGGGTATTTTGCGGATGTTCAATATACCGGCTTGATTAATATTAATAACAACTCGCACCAAGGCCTGTGCCATAAAACCAACTACGTCAGTGGTAACCCAGAATTTTTCAATGAAAGACATCAAGGTGGATTTTATAGTGATGTCTTGAATGTTGTGGGTGAGGCTAAATACAGTGGTTTTTATAAAGTACTGGTGACAGAATTAATTTGTAAAAACTCGGGTGGTACGACTCGCCTTGTTGAAACTTGGCATATTAACCAAAATTCACAATCCCGCGAGCTTTCTTCCGAGCTATTTTAAACACAAAAATGGTGCAGCCTTGCTGCACTTACTTTACTGAAGTTTAGCTCACACAAATTCCGTATTTGGGCAGAATATCATCAATGACACAGAGGCGATGCTTTTTGGCTGCATCGTGAAAATACTTCCAGTTAGAAGTTAGGAATTCACTGCGAAATGAATAGCTATCGTCATCACCTTTAGCACGGGTTGTACCTAGCGCTTGATGTTTCCACGACCCCTCACCTTTGGCAATGTAAGTTAGGGTATAACTTCCAAGTCCAAATCGGTTAGCTTCTATGGCATCAAGCCACAGTTGATGACGTTCTTCACCATCATCCATATCAAATTCAGCAAAGCACTGCGCTATTTCTTGCTTTAATGACTCACTCAAGCCACTGATAGCCTCGCCTCGATAGTCTTGATAGACTTTGCAAAGCTCATCGGCCGCGACCAGAAAATCGCTTGGATTATCTCGCACCACTTTCTCGCCCAATCCGTTGAAGTAACTCCACTGCTGATGAGGCTGATCAGGGTGAGAAAGCGCCTGCCCATGTCCTAAACTTGGAATATCATCTTGAAAAACACCAGAAAAGTATTCGCTTATTCGCTCGCGCCAAGTCTCTTCTGCTTCACCATTCAAGTCCATTATTTCAGTCACTTCATTGACTTCATGCTGTATGCCAGCAAATCCCTGGTGGCCCCAAGTATCAATAAAGACATGAGAGGTGATACCAAGGCGGTGCAGTCCATAAGGCCTATGCTTATCTGCAATACACTCAGCGACCATATCTTTTGCTACATGGGAATGTGGCTTACACACTAGCTTTTGAATAAAGGTGCCCGACGGATTTTGCCCAGCAGGTAAACCGCCGTTACCCGGTAGGAAATGAAAAGGTACCCACACTTTCATATTCTTTAAGCTGTCTAGGTTTTTATAATCGAGCATTTTATGAGCGGTTGCGATGCGCTCATAAGCAGCACCGTTATCAAACTTGATGTGACCATAGTTTGTTGCATCATCTACGTATTGTGCCGAGTGAGCAATAATTTCAGCCTCTTGGTCGGTGAATCCCGCCGCGCGTGCGACCACCCATGTCATGCCATGATGTAAATCAATTTGCATTTTTCGTTGTCCTTCTCTTTTCCTTTATCGCCACAGTGTAGTCCGTGATACTGAAAATGTAACTATTCCTTACTTTGATTTAGTCGCATTAGGCGTTTGTGGCTCTTGGCTTTGTGGATCCGTAGCATTTGGGTTAACCGAGGCAGGCAAAGCGGATGTGCTGCCCTCCGTATTTAAGATCAATGGTAGGCCATCTTTACCACTGCCTATTACCACCACTTTTGCGTTATTAGATTTCGCCAATTCTATGGTTGCTTCTATGCCGCGCCATCTTAGATAAGTTTCAGAGATCCCACCACTCACCGTTTCTTGAAAGTCGGCTATCCCCTGAGCTTCGGTTTTTTTTCGTTCTGCTTCTTTTTTGGCTACTTCTAAACGCATTTCATACTCTTGATTTAAGTACATCTGATTCACTTTGGAAATAATTGCGTTATGTACTTTATCTGGCACATCCACCTGCCGAATAAGCATATCGTCAAGGTTCACTAAGTTATGCCCTTGCATCGTGCTTTTCTCTTGCTCAAGAATTGTTTTTTCTTGCAGCTGTAGCTCCTTTAACACCGTATTCAATAGCCGAGCCTGAACTTCTAGACGCTGATGACCATAGACTTGCTCCGCGGTATAGTCAGATACAATCATGCGCACCGCAGAGGCAACCTCAGGGATCACCATTTCATCTAAATAATCCTCTCCAACTAATTTATGTAGGTACGGAATATGCTCCACTACAGGACGGTAACGTACGGTGATATCTAGCTGGATCCGCAAGCCCTCAGAGGTGATCGCATGTACCTGAGTAGTCGCGGTTTGGAATCGGCTCGAATAAATCGTCAATGTATCCCAAGGATAAACTAGCACCGTGCCCTCATAAAATGGATGTTCTACGAACGTACCACCGCCAATGCGCTTCCACAGTACTCCAACTTGACCTGAGTCTACCTTGATAAAAATGATTTTGACCAATGCAACGGCAATAAACAGTAGAATAAGTAACGTCACACCAGCGCGAAAACGCCAAGACAAAATACGCTTATGCCACTTGGGCTTGTAACGCTTTAACACCCGCATGAGCAAATTAGATAGGATCAGCGCCAGTATTAAGCCGCCGGCGACGAGTAAGGCAAAATCCCCTGAAATATTAATGTTCATGATGGTACTCCATTACTTTCACTGTCGTGGTGTGCTAACAACTGACCTTCCTCCATTTTTAAGTGCACATCGGCCAAATGGAAATAGGCATCGTCATGGGTGATGGCAATAATGGTATTACCACGCGCTTTTAAACGAGGTAGCACTTGTTCATAGAATTTTCGCCTAAAGATAGGATCTTGATCTGCCGCCCACTCATCAAAGATGTAAATGGGACGATTTTCTAAAATGGTACTCAAAAGCGCTAAGCGCTTGCGCTGACCTGACGATAGATCTATGGTGCTAAACGCCCCATTTTGAATACCCACTTTGGCGCGCATCTCTAAAAAGTCCAACCATTCGTCGATTTCTTCAGTACTCAAATCACGGATACCATAGAGCTGCTGGAACAAATGAAAATCCGCAAAAACGGCTGTGAATAAGCTTCGATAAGCAAGGCGATTATCTTCCGTAACCGCTTTGCCATTCAAAAGGATTTGTCCGCTCTGTAATTCATAAAGGCCAGTCAACATCCGTATAAACGTTGTTTTACCGCTACCATTACCACCGGTAATAAAAGTGGTTTTTCCTTGTTCAAAGGTGATATCCACCGGCCCCACAGCAAACGGACGATCGCTCGATTTTTTCTGATGTTGATAAAACGCCCCCGCTAAGGTGATGGCATTGAATGAGGTTAGGCTTTCACTCGGTTCAGGTCGTTTAACCTCTTGCTCATCTTGGACGTTTTTTAAATCGCGCTCCAATGCTAAGACGTTTTGCGCCGCCTCTGTTGCGGTGGTGAAAACGGGGATCCCACCAACAATACTGGTAATAGGGCCGATTAAAAATAGCGATGCGGTGGTAACTTTAATGACCACATCGGTATACACGTCAGAGAGCATAGGGACGATAAACACCATAGCGCCTGTCGCTGCGAAAAAGGTGATTTGCGACAGAATAAAGTCGGTCGCAAACAAGGTTTGGGTTTTGGTTTTTGCACGCCTTGCACGATTCGAATCACGGCGGTACTCATGTTCTAAATCTTCCGCTCTTGGCTCACTGAGCTTTACTTCTTTAAAGCCATCGAGCAAATCAGATAAGCGTTGAATAAGCTGATTTTCGCTTTCAAAAGAAATGCGCATGTTGCGCTGGATTTCATTGGCGCGTAAACGGTGAATACTGGCGCCGACCAAAATCAGTGTCGATATAACCATAAACGCCACAAAAGAGTGCCAGGCAATATAAAGAGATGTAAAAAACACCAAACTGATAGATTGACCAATGATCACAAACAGCTGCGCCGACTGAGATATGGTCTGTAACTCTTTGCTGATGGTATTAAAGATCCGCTCTTTGCCAATTTTCTCTAACGTTGACAGCTCGGTATGACGAATGCTTTCAAACAAATCGACTCTCAATTTATCTATGGCACGCTCCACCATTTGCGCGGCTTTAGTCATCAATCTTTGCTGAGTGAAACCATATATTGCAATCGTCAGTGTAAATAGCACCAAGTAGTAAAGAATATGATTTTCTTTATTAATATCAGAGATATTGGCTGCTACGTTGTTGATAAGCGCAAGCACCAACGCGTTGGCCAAACCAGAAATGCACCCCAGTGCAACAAAGGTCCTTTTCTTTATCTGAATATGTCGGCGAATTAATTCGTACAATACCATTGTTATTATCTTTTATTGTTATTGGGCTACCGCCCGCGCATGCTACTTAGCATAGTCCCTAAAAATCAAAACTGCCTGTTGGATTTAAATAAATATTGCATTAAAACATTAAGTTATATTTATAAATCGCCCAGTTTTACCGGCAATGTAAGATCTCATTCCTCGTCATTCACCTCTGTGGGCTTGCGCTTTTGCCCAACTAGTAAAATGATCAAGCCAACAATAGGCGTAAACATCAACGAAATTAAAAAGAAGCCCACAGGTCCGGCAAAGGTGTTTCGTCCCCAATAACCAGTTAAAATGCATAACACTAAATATAAAGCGATAAGCATAATTTTCTCCAAGTTGTTGATAAATTTGGTGCGAAGAATAAACCAGCAGTTGCCTGCCGGTTTATGTCAGCCAGTATCGGTTATACTGTGGCTTTTTCCGCTGTAGCTGTTGCGTCCGCATTCCCTTTATTTGCACGATACTTAGCTGCGATGTCTGCGATATCCCCTTTCATACTTGCTAGATTCAGGTCTATCAGCGTGCCGCCATTTTCAAAGTGTCGAACAAAAGTTGCGCCTACTGCGTGTGTTGATGCCGCAGACACAACTGGCATAAATGCGATTGCGCTTAACGTGCCAAGTACAGGAACCGCCTTCAAAAAGCTGCTTAGTCCCGCGCCCCCTAAGGTTTGTGGAAAAGAGCCGCCGATCAATGCGCTTACTGTGCCACGCAGCTTGTTGTCACCATATGATTGACCATAGACTTTTGCTACTTCGCCTATCATCTTCATTTGGATCCCTGTCAACGCCACTAAATCAACCGCAGGAACGGGAATAAACCCAGAGCCAAACGACCATTTTGTGTATTTGTCGACAATCAGCTGAGCAACGGCTGCTCTGTCTTCATCAGCAACAAGTTGTGATTCCTGTTGTTCTGGAGCGTCGCTCGCCTTGTCATCCTTCGCTGTTTTTGTCACTGCCATAATTCATCCTCTATGATTTATTTAAACAGTTGTCGAACTCATCAAGCACCATATTGGCACTTGCCCTAATACCCAAAATCAAACAAGCTGCACTTATTCAACTCTGAGTTTTACCGCCTTCATCCATGATGAAGAAGTAAACCTAAGAACAACCAAGGATTTGCACAGTGTCACAAATACAACTGAGCGAAACGTTGCCACCTACTGCAGGCGTTCTATTAATTTGTTTAACCGAGCGCGAAAGCTCGGTATTTTTCCCTACCGCGTTATGCCTGATTCAAATCTTGCTGGCATTGCTCGGTACGGTGTTTATCACTATAGAAGATAATGTTGCGGATCTCCTTGGCGATACAATCTGACTCAATCCCCTCTTTCACATAGTTGCTAAACACCATGATGCTTTGATCTCGTTCCAGTAAACGGGTGAAACTGGTCACCCATGAATAGGGGTAACTACCAGAGTACTGTAAAAATTTTTCATACATTCTGAGATTTGCATCAGCTGGGTTTTCGGGGCAATTTGCCACTTTGCCGTACTGGTTTGGGTCAACATAAGTGACAAACCAACCATAGCCATAGTATTCACACTCGTCGCTGCTACCAGTGTTAGAGTAAGGAGCAAAGGCCGCTAGTTTCTGGGTATCGTTTAAGATTTGAGTGCCATACAAGCCTTGATCCCATTTATGCATGTCTTCCACTGTGGAATACAAATCTCCAGCGGAATACAGTACCAAAGGGTTGCTATATGGATTCACTAAAATGTCTTCGTAAGGTGCAGGTCCACCTGTAGCTGGTGGACGACCATTGGCAAGGGGTAAGTATTGGTTTTGATTATAGATATAGCCTGTGGTCATATTTGAATAGACACCAATCGCACTGTAAGAGCCGCTGTCCGTCATGCTAAGCGGATTTAGAATTTGCTCTTGAACGATATTGGCAAACCAATACTCACGACCGATATTGCCTTGTTTGCCAGCCGCTAATTGCTCAATGATATTACCGATAAGATAGTAGTTACAGTTGCTATATTCATACTTGCTACCCGGGGTAAATGACGGTGAGCCACTTTGCCCCGCTTCGGCACCACAGGTGCAAAAGCGATTACTAAAATCTTCCGGACCGTTAAGATCTAGACTCGAGTTATATAAATAAGGCCGCCAACCGTAGTTATCGTATACGGCTTCGTTGTCGCTGTAGTTATTGATCCCAGACGACATGGTAAGCAAATGATGTAGCGAAACATCCGCACATTGGTTATCTGGGTACCAAGGCAAGTGATCGCCAATGGTTTCCTGCCGTAAGTCCTTACCATCTAACATCTGCATTAAAATAGCAGCCGAAAACGCTTTGGTATTGGAACCGATGCGATACTTGGACTTAACGCTGTTATCAACATCATATTGCATGTTCTGTGGTCCGCAGTTGGACTGGTACACCACCTTATCAACCGAGGTGATATAAACCGTGCCAAAGAATAGGTTGGCATCGCAATATTCCTTCACCACCGCCGCTATCATTTCTAATTGATTAGGCATAATGGTGTGATTATCTGCGATGCTCTTTTTCTGCAAACAAGAAGCCAGTGCTAAGGTGATGCAAAATAGCATCATCATTCTTAGCCGTAGTTGTATTAGCCATTTCATTTTTTCATTCCTTACATTGCCAACCACGTAACCACTAACAAATGTTGTTGCCCGACTTTCATCGGAATGAGTACCAACTAGTTATGCTGACGCGATATTTGCCATGCCAACTAGTACTTTACGAGTGCCTGTATAGGCCTCTCTGCCATGAGTAAACAGCATATTATCCAGCAGCAAAATATCGTTTCTTTGCCACGGGTAAGCGAAAGTGAGGTCTTGATAAACCTGATTGATAAGCTTGATGTCTTGGTCACTTATTTCGCTACCATCACCAAAAAAGGCGTTACGAGGTAAAAATTCGCTGCCGATACTGTCACGCATTTGTGCACTGAGTTGATTATCTAGACTCGAGCAGTGGAACAAGTGAGCTTGATTAAACCAAACCTTTTCACCACTTTTTGGATGACGCATGACCGCCGGACGCCATTGCTTGGTTTGTAGCCTTTTATCATCAAGCCAAGTAAATTCGATTTCATTTTTTCGACAATATTGCTCAACCTCGGCTTTACTCTCGGTCTGAAAAACCTCTTGCCAAGGTAGGTCGATATCACCGTAATTGCGCACGTACTGCACACCTAAACGCTCAAACTTGTCTCTTAATTCACTGGGAATACGACGATATACTTCACGGCTGTCGGCAAGTGGTGTGCACCCACCCGTGGTTGCTGGGATCACACAAAAAAAGCCCATTCGCATCGGCCAAACATTGGAGTAAGCATTTTCGTTATGCTGCAGGATCACTTGATCGGCATGATATTCCGTGGTGGTGTAAATATTGTTGTTCAGTGCCGTTCGTGGCGAAGAGCGATACACATACTGGCTTAAGCGCTCACCAAACAAGGTCTCAAGTATGGCGCTAAACTGATTCGTGCTCACAATATTTAAGCCACGAAGCAATGCAAAACCATCTCGCTCAACCCAGTTATTCACCTCTTGAACGTGGTTTTTCACCCATGCCATGCCGCTTTGTTTAACCTCAGATAAATCATGTATCCGAGAGTCTGCTGCAATCGTTGTCGGATCCAATTCCAAAGAAAGTGCGTGATCCATTGTTTTCCCATCCTTAAAAGTATGTACTTTTGCTAGTGCAACACATAGTTGCGCTCAATTATGTTAACCAACTGTCCTACTTGCTCGGCTTGCAGGCAGGACAAATGATCTCCTTTGACTTCATAACAAGAGAGAGAGTGACTAAATGGTTTCCATCCCATGTCTTTATTCACAGGACGGCCTTCAAATTCTTGCGTTTGCTGCGTTTTTACAACGCAGATTGGGGTGTCGCTAAGCATAGACGGCATCTCAATATTTGCTCGCAGTTGGGCACTAAAAACTTGTTGAAAGTGGCGTAGATGCGCATCACTAAAATTAAATCCAGCTTGATGTATCCAGCGATTGAGATAGGCAATGCGTGCTGCAGCATCACCTTGCTTATAGGCACTGATTTCTGCATCAGAGACACTAAGGCGGAAAAACGCCACCAGATTATCCAGCATCATTTGTGCGATTTGCGCTTCCCCTAAGTTAAGCGTTGGGCTGCTCGGTACAGGCGTATCAATCACAGTTACCAAACAGCCAATTCGACCTTGTTGCTCAAGTAAAGTGGCAAGTTGATAGGCAATAAAGCTGCCAAAAGAATGTCCGACCAAATGCACTTGTTCACCAAGTTCAGCACCTGCTAATACACTCAAGTAATACTCTGCGGTGCGGCCAATAGAAGTTAGCGTCTCGGGTTCCTCGGCAAGCGCCTCTGGCTGCAAGCCATAAACGGGTATACGGCTATCAAGCCCATTCACTAACGCATGAAATGCCATTAGCCAACCTCCCGCTCCCGCAATCAACACCACAGGTGTAAAGCCAAGCTCGCCCTCTTGCAAACACACTAAGGTTTCAAGCGATTGAGGTTTGCTATCGCGTTCGCCAAGACCATCTCTCAATGCTTGAATATACTGGCTGAGCCCACGCACAGTCGGATACTCAAAAAGTGCCGACAGTGGAAAATTGAGTTGTAGGTGCTGATTAATATCACCCACTAAACGCATCGCTAATAGCGAATGACCACCTAAATTAAAGAAGTTATCGTCAAGGCACACTCCATCCAACTGCAAACGACAGGCAAACTGCTGCGCTAATTGAGTTTGTAGTGGTGTGAGCCTCTCCCGCTTAGCCTCTTGCCGCAAGGGTTGAGGCGGAGTGTATGAGCTGGCCAGCGCAATGAGCTGTTTGCGATCTACTTTGCCGTTCGTTGTCAGCGGAAGCTGGCTAATTGATTGAAACAACTCAGGGACCATGTAAGCGGGTAGTACTGCGCGTAATTGCGCTCGCAAAGCAGCATCACCCACTTCCGTATGCTGTGTTGGCTGCACAAATGCCACTAATTGCGCGTTGTTACTGCTATCTTCACGCACCACCACAGCACACGCAGCAACTTCGTCTAACAGCTGAAGTTGCCGCTCAATCTCACCCAATTCGATGCGGTAACCGCGCACTTTAACTTGGTCATCACCACGACCTAGATACAGCAATTCATTTGAGGCTAAACAGCAAGCGCGATCGCCAGTTTTGTAAAGTCGCTGGCCGCTATTTGGCTCAATGATAAAGGCCTGCTGTGTCTTTTCTTTGTCGTTGAGATAGCCTCTGGCAAGGCCAATACCTGCAATGTATAAATCCCCTTCCACACCGGTAGCCACCGCTCGAAGCTGCTCATCAAGTAAATATAAAGACAAACCAGCGACGGGCTGACCAATTGGCACGCGTGCACCGCTGAAGTGTGTGACATCATTAAGGGTTGCCGAAATGGTTGCTTCAGTCGGGCCATAGGCATTAATAATTCGAATACGGTCGCCGTAGCGCTGCTGCCAATCGGTGAGCGCGGCAATCTGCATTTGCTCGCCACCTATGGTGATGATCCGCAACGAGCTTGGCAAGGTAACTGAAGTTGCTGCAAGTTGATGCCAATACGCCGTTGGTAAACTCATCAACGTTAACTCGGCATCTTGGCTTAATTGCGCCAACTTGTTGGGGTCCAACATGTCGTCTGTCGGTGCCATCACCAAGGTTGCGCCACGAATTAAAGTACAAAAGACTTCTTCCGCAAACACATCAAAGCTCATGCTAGCAAATTGCAGGTAATTGTCGCTGGGCGTAATCGCATATTGCGCGGCTAATGCCTGCACATAATTAACGACACTGGCATGCTCCACCATCACCCCTTTTGGCATGCCCGTGGTGCCCGAGGTGTAAATTACATAACAGAGGTCGTCAATCTGGCATGGCGCAGTAAAACAACGACTAGGCTGCTCAGCCAAAGCGCCCTGAATACTATCTAAATCGACTTGAGGCACCACCTGCTCCGAGCTACCCTGCCAATATTCTGTTTTGGTAACCAGCATGGCTGCATTGGCATTTTGCAACAGCAAACGACGTCGAGACTCGGGTAGTGTTGGTGCAATTGGTAGATAAGCTGCGCCCAATTTGAGCACCGCAAGCATAGCCACAATAAGCTGGTAATTCGCCTCTAGACACAGACCAATAATAACGGGGGATGTACTCGGCTCTAGTCGTGAAGCAAGGTAATGGGCGAGCTGATTGGCGTCTTTATCCAGTTGTGAATAGTGATAACAGCGAGCCTCCCCAGAGGCGGTACTATATTCACGAATAGCAATATGCTCAGGAAATTCAGCAGCAACTTGAGCAAATAATTGCTGAATAGGTAAATTTGGCGTTTGATATTTCGCCGCTTGCGTCAGTGCAAAAGTAGGCTGAGGCAATGCCTTGCTATACGGCGCGTGTTGAGGCTGCCAAGACAATTTTCCGAGTGTTTGCTCTGGCCGTTGTGTCGCAGCTAACATCAGCTGCTGCATCGCCGCAAGGCTTTGCTCGATAAACACTTCATCAAAGCATTGCTGCTGATAGCTCAGCGTGAGCGATAAACCGGCCCCTACGCCGACCACAAAGGTCAATGGATAGTGCGTTTCGTCAACTTCACTTAAGGTTGTTGCGATAAATGGCAGCGCAGCGCTATTTTGTAACGGATCTTGCGGATAATTTTCAAAAACATACAAGCAATCAAACAATGGACTGTCGTTTTCAATACCCGACCACTGATGAACTTGTGTCAGTGGTGTATGCGGGTGCTGCGCCAATGCCGTAAGCTGCGATTTCACCGCTTGCAGGTAATCTTGCACACGCGCATTTTGATCTATCGTTACATGGACCGCTTGCGTATTGATATACAAGCCAACGCGCTGCGCCATTCTACTAAGCGCTGTAGGTCTACCCGCGATGGTTTGACCAAATAAGGCATACGGTTCGTTGCAGCAATTTGCCACCCAATAAGCCCAGAGCCCTTGGATAAACTGATTGACGGTAAGTCCTTGCTCGCTTGTAAAGCGAGTCACGGCATCTTGCAGCGATTGCGGTAAAGTCACACTAAGTTCTTTAACACCAGCCGCTTTATTTTCAGTATGTAGTACCTTTTCGCTGAGTAATGTGGGCGTGGTAACTCCACCCAAATACTCCCGCCAAAACGCTTCGTCGCGGTCAACATGCGTATGCAAATATTCGATATGATCGCGGAAATTATCTACCACAATGGGGCGTAACTCACCTTGGCAACGGGCTTGATAAAATGCCAATAACTCAGCAAATAACACCGGCAGCGACCAGCCATCCATGATGAGATGATGATAAGTCCAAACCACCCCAACATTGCCATCCTCAAAAGCAATTAACCTCAATCGCATACAAGGCGCTTGTGAAAGCCTAAGCGGCTCGGCAAGCTCCACCGCGGCCTGTGATTTCACCACATGCGATTGCGCATCTGCAATAGCGACACTCTGCACCAGATTCAGCGGTACATCAGCATGTTTACAGACCACTTGCAGCGGCTCGCCAGCAACATCTATAAAGGCCGTGCGTAATATGCTGTGCTGTGTAATCAATTGCTGCCAAGCATAACTCAACGCCTCAATATCCACACAACCTTGTAGCAATAAGCTGGTTTGCTCGATGTAAGGTAGCGTGCTTTGAGTGTGCGTCTCACGTGCCGTTTGACTGTGGAACCACATGCCTTGCTGCAAACCAGTTAGAGGGTAAATATCCTCAACTTCCCCTTCAACCTGCCCAAGTATGCGCTGTAACTGCCGTTCAGAAATGCCGCTGAGAAGTGCAAAGTCACTGACTGTATAATGACGTTGAGGCTGGGATTGGCAATGCTCGATGACCTGAATTAGACTTTCGAGTATCTCTTTACTTAATCGTTCCGCTGCTTCAGATGCCAAGCGCTGGCTGTCAAACTCTAACGTTAACGCCAGTTTACCATCCACGACCGCCGCCGTTAGCTGCGCTCCAAAGTAACTGAGGTTTGACGCTGCAACCAAAGTGCCAGTCGACTCACGAGCGTCTCCCAGCAAACCTTGTTGCTCAATGACTGTATCTAGCTGGCCTAAATAGTTGAAAAACAGTAAGCTACGAGTATCAATCTCAAGCGATGAGCGAACGTTTAGATCTGGGTGTAAGTACCGCACAGCGCCATAACTACTTGCAACTTTACTGCCGCTTTCAAGCTCCGCCTTAATACTGCAAATAACATCATGTAAGCGGCTGCCATTGCTAAATAACTGCATTGGATAGAGCGCCGTTAACCAGCCAATGGTTCGGCTGCTGTCCAGTGCCTCCGTCAGTAACTCGCGACCATGCCCTTCTAGCATGATCACTTCACTGCCTGCACCACGCTTTTGCGCACACCAGGCAAGCGCACTGAGCAGCAATGCTTGCGCCGTTGTACCATAACTGGTGTTGGCGGACCCCAGTAGCGCACGGGTGTGCGCTGTTGACAATGTGTGGCGAACTTTGGCTATGGTTGGGGTCGCTTTTGTATCCTTAAGACTCAATAAGTGTGAGGTTTCAGCCAGTGCAGCCACCTTCTGCCATTTGCGCAAACCACGCTCATCGGTTGCAAGTTCACGATAAAAATCGGCAAGTTCAGCCAAATTCGCGCTTGCGGCAGGAAGCTCCAGCGGCACATTGTTTATTTGCTGCTGTAGTAGCTGGCTCACATCTTCAAGTAACACACGCCAAGAGACGCCATCCACTAGCAAGTGATGCGCGCTAAACAGCAAGCGATTATTGGCCTCACTGTCAGGCGTAACATATAACACCGCTTTAAACAGTGGCGTGCCAGTAAACGCAAAGCCTTGCTGCACTTGCTCACTGAACTCGCTCAGCTCAGCTTGCCATGCTTCACGCTCAAGCGTATGCGCCGTAAATACCTTTTGAATATCAATGCCATCACGTACAAATAGGGTATTTTCATCCGCAACCACCAAACGTAGCGCATCGTGCTGGGTGAGCAGATATTTTACAACTTCCATAAGCTGCGCAGGTGTGACGGATTTATCTACACTCACCAGCACGCTTTGATCCCAATGACTGGGTTTGGCAAATTGTTGAGCAAAGAACCAATGCTGAATTGGTAATTTATCAAGCGGGCCTGAAAGTTTTAGCCTTGCTTTACCCATCGGCCGGTGAATATCTTGCTGGGCAAGTCTTGCTGCAAGCGCCGAAACACAGGGGTAGGTAAACACGTCGGTAGCACTAACTGGTAACTTGAGTGCTTTAGCTTTACTGGCGATTTGAATACTCAAAATAGAGTCGCCGCCTAAAGCAAAATAGTCGTCTTCAGCGGTCATGGATGGCGTATTTAATACCTGCCGATAAATCGCCAGTAACTGGGCTACGATGCTGTTAGCCTGTGGTGTGACCGCGCTCTGCTCGGTTACTGTGATAGTCTGTTGAGTTTTACCAAGTGTTGCCAAGGCACGATGGTCAACCTTGCCATGCGGTGTCAAAGGTAGCCTTGCGAGCATGACAAAATGCTCTGGCACCATATAACTTGGTAGTCTTTCCTTTAGCTGGGCTTGAAGCACTTGAGGCTCAGTTGTTGTTACCACAAATGCCTGCAACTGTGGCTGCCCTGACGCGCTTGTGGTTATCTGAACCGCACATTCTTGTACGCTTGGTAGTAGCCCAATTTGCTGTTCAATTTCGGCCAGTTCAATACGATACCCTCGCAGTTTTACTTGTCCATCGTTACGACCCATATAGGCGATACGGCCGTTGCTAAGCAGGCGAACCAAATCTCCCGTTTTATAGGCTCGCACCATGTGCGAGGGAGAGACTTGTAGCTCAATAAAACGCTCAGCACTAAGCTGTGGTTGATGTAAATATCCTCTGGCAAGTCCCGCTCCGGTTATATATAACTCCCCAATCATCCCCGGTGGCACAGCGTGCAATTGTGGGTCTAAAATAAATAGCTGACTATTGTCGACAGGCAAGCCGATACCTGGCACCTTTCCGTCAAACTCAACCACACCTGAAGTCGCGACCACCGAGGCTTCGGTGGGTCCATAGTTATTGACTAGGGTAAATCCGTACTCTTTTGCTTGAAGCGCACCAAGTTTATCGCCGCCAACCAATAAATAACGCAAGCTTTGTGGATTAAACAAAGACTCAGTGAGCAGCGCTTGAGCGATTGGCGTTGCAATAAAACTATGCGTGACTTGGTGTGTATTGAAACAGGCTGTTAATTCGGCCGGTGACTGTAGCACCGCTTTTGTCACACACACGAGGCTCGCGCCAGCACATAAATAAGGCCAAATTTCCCATGTTGCCGCGTCAAAGGCGGGGTTGGCGGTTTGACTCGCAACGCTATGATTATCCACCGCAAAAGCTCGTCGGTGCCAACCACATAAATTCGCCAACCCTTGATGGGCTATCATCACGCCTTTAGGATTACCAGTCGTGCCAGAGGTATAAATCACATAGGCTAGCTGCTCCGCTTTAACTTTTGGGAACTGCTGAGGTAGTAGTATTGCCGCAAGGCGCGCTTGCACGTTGGCGTCATCAACACAAATGACATGTGAGGAGCGATATTCAGCCTCAATGTCGTTATCATCTAACTCTGCTACCTCAAAGCGAGCGGCAAACTCACACTTTGTTAAAACCAGCGCAGCGCTGCTGTCTTTAGCGATGTAATTGACTCGCGCTTGAGGGTAATGAGGGTCAACTGGTACATAACATCCACCCGCTTTTAACACAGCCAACATCGCCACAATGAGATCTGCGCTACCCGTCATCGCAACAAGCACAGGCTGCTCTAGTTGCAGCCCTTCGCTTAATAACAGCGCCGCCAATGCCTTGGCTCTTTCATTAAGTTCACCATAACTCAAGGTTTGATTTGAGTTTGTGTCAATTACTGCGAGCCGCTCAGCTTGTGCAGGCTCTGCCATATGTCGCTCAATTTGCTCAAGCACTGACTGCTCAAGGTGTTCCGGCGCTGATTTGCCTGAAATCGCATGATTCTCTAGCGGCTGCTCCTTGCAAAGTTTTATATCCACAAGTGCGCAATCAGGCTGTGTGAGTAACTGCACTATCACGGCATTAAAACACTCTGCAATGCTCGCCACAGTTTCTCTTTCAAATAGTCCACTGTTGTATAGCCAGTGCAGTCTCAACCCTTGCCCACTTTCTGTTGCACTGAGCTCGAGATCAAACTTGGCACGCGCGTTTTCCGACGCTAAAACTTCCGTGCTGAGCCCCACAAACTCTGGCGTTTGCTGTGGCTCGGGATTAAACGCAAAACTCAACTGGAAAACACTCTGGTGACTCAACTCTCGGCTAACACCAAGATGATCAATGAGCTGCTCAAAGGGCAAAGATTGGTGTTGATGTACTTGTTCAATTTGCTCTTTTTGTATATCGAGTAGTTGGCTGAAACTCTGCTGCCAATCGAGCTTCACGCGAATAGGTAAGGCATTGACGAAAAAGCCAATCAACTGCTCCACTTGTGGGTGATGCCGCCCTGAAAATGGCGCACCAATCACAATATCATCCACTTGGCTAAACTTAGCGAGCACCACCGCATACGCGCTATGCAACCAAATAAACGAAGTTATTCCCAAACGCTGACAATACTGTTGCAGTCGTTGCCATGTCTCTGCGCTTAGCTGCTCATTAAATGCTTGCGCGCTATTATTCACAACTTGCCCACGCGGCGTATCGAGCGGTAATTGGTGCAGTGGCGGCGCATCGTCAAGATACGCTGACCAAAATGCCATGTCTGCACTTTGCTGCGCGCCTTGGCACTGTGATCGATGCCAATGGGCATAATCCGCGTATTGCACTTCAGGTGGCGCAATCAAGTCATGGGCAAGTTCACAACCTTGGGCGTAACGGGCATAAAATTGCGTAAGATCTCGCATTAATATTTCAATGGAGCGAGCATCACTAGCAATGTGATGCATATTGACGATAAGCCGATGGTAGTCTGATGAAAAGCGAACTAGGGTTGCGCGGATCATTAGATCTTTACTAAGATCAAAACCCTGCGCTTGGTCGTCTCGTACCGCGCGCTGCCAAACCACATTTTGCCAAAGCGGCGATTGTGTGGAGACGTCAATGAGCGTAACAAAATGCTCAGGCAAAGCGACAAGGTACTGTTTGGGCTCATCGGTAGTGTTGATGATAGCCGAGTGCAACACCTGATGCCGTGACAACACCTTTTGCCAACTTTGCTCGAATGCGCTCAGATCAAGCTCTCCTGAAAACGCCAATAACGCTTGAATTTGATATTGCTGGCTGCCCTGCTGCATTTGATCTAATGTCCACAAACGCTGCTGAGCAAAAGACAACACTACGCCATTGGTTTTATCCACCACAGCAATAGTACTTAGCTGCGCGTCTTGCTTTTCAAGTGCAGCCGCTAAACCTTGTACTGTAGGGTGCGTAAAAATCGCTTGCAGCGGTAACTCAATGTGCAGCGTCTTGCGAATATGATTTGCCAGTTTTGCAGCAAGTAGCGAGTGCCCGCCGAGTCTAAAAAAGTCGTCATAGCGACCAACTGATTCGTGCTGCAGTATCTCGGAAAAATAGCTTGCAAGTTGGGTTTCAAGCTCGCCAATCGGTGCTTCATAAGTGTTTTCGTTAAAGCTTGTATCAAGTTGCTGCAGTAGTGCTTTTTTATCTACTTTACCATTGCTGGTCAGTGGCATAGCTGCCACCGCTTGAACTTTGGCCGGCAACATATGGTCGGGTAAATTTTGTTTTAAAAACTGCTGCATGACTAAAGTGATGTCGTCGAACTCGACCTGTTTGTGTAACACCACAAAGGCGCAGATCCAGACATTTTCTGGGTCTTGCCGATTTAACAGCACAGTAACCTCTGCCACTTCGGGGTGATGGCGCAACTGGTTTTCAATTTCGCCTAATTCAATGCGATAACCCCGAACTTTTACCTGGTCGTCAATTCGGCCAACATAGCTCAGCTCTCCGCTGGCCATTAAGCGCACGAGATCACCTGAGCGATATAATCGCTGATCAGGCGCTTCACTAAACGGGTTTTGAATAAAGCGAGTGGCGTTTAACTCGTCACGTTGCCAATAACCCCGACAAACCCCCTCGCCCCCTACGTACAACTCGCCCACGGCACCTTGCGGCAAGAGCCTTTGCTTGTCATCAAGCACATAGCAGCTGGTGGTCGGAATAGCACGACCTATATTACTGGTGCCAAGCGTCAGATCCGCAGGCTCCAGCGCCTTAAACGTAACATGTACCGTGGTTTCAGTAATGCCATACATATTGATTAACTGACAATTTGGTAAGTGCTGTGCCCAAGGTTGTAGCTTACTTGGCTGCAACGCTTCACCACCGAAAATGACGTACCGCACTGCACATTGGCTCGC
The DNA here is from genome assembly GCF_004208845.1 of Pseudoalteromonas sp. CO348. NCBI lineage: Bacteria > Pseudomonadati > Pseudomonadota > Gammaproteobacteria > Alteromonadales > Pseudoalteromonadaceae > Pseudoalteromonas > Pseudoalteromonas sp. CO348. Next base: position 223,165 of record NZ_SGPI01000029.1, read on the forward strand.
CAACTGACTGTCATTGAGTAGCGTGGCTTGTAGCGCGTAAAACGCACTTGGCGTTTGATTTAAGACCGTAACACGAGCATCAACCAACAACTGAGCAAAAGCTTGGGTGTCTTGCGTAGTCGCTTTATCCACAACCACAAGACGACCACCAAAGAGTAACGCGCCATACATTTCCCACACAGAGAAATCAAAGCAAAAGGAATGAAACAAGGTCCAAACATCTTGCTCATTAAAATCGAATAAGTTGGGCTCAACACGAAGTAAGCGCACCACATGACGGTGCTCAATTTGTACGCCTTTTGGTCGTCCTGTGGTGCCAGAGGTATAGATCATATAAGCCAAGTCTTGCGGCTCAATCTGAATAGCATCAAGCAGCTTGAGAGCTTCGCGGCTGACCTGATGTTCTGCCTGTGACACATTAATTAGCTGGTATGAAAGCTGACTAAACTGTGCCTGAGTGGCGTTATCACAAAGTAGCCATGGGCTTTGCACGTCTCCCAAAATATACTCAATGCGTTCTTGCGGGTAGTCGGGATCTACTGGCACGTAGGCAGCACCAACTCTAAGTACTGCCAGCAAGGTCACTATCATCTCAACGCTGCGTGATACACTCACCACCAACATGGTTCGTGGCGTGACGCCTTTCTGTAACAGCATTATCGCCAACGCATCGACTCGCTCGTTAAGCTCACGATACTTCAGCACAGTCGTGCTATCTTGCACGGCAGTGCGTGTGGCAAAGCGCTCGGCGTAGCGCGTGAATAAACTGGTGATGGTGTCTTGCTTAGGCCAAATTGCCGCTTGGCATTGAGCGCCAGTTATTAAAGCTTGTTGCTGTTTTTGACTCAGTAACGCAAGTTCACCAACGGCGGTATGAGGGGCTGTAACACAAGCTTGAAGCAGCGTGTGAAAGCAATCCGCCCAATGTTTGATGGTCTCTGCTGTGTAAAGATGGCTATCAAACTTCCAATGTAAATAAAGTGCCTGCTCATCAACTACGGCATTGAGTTCTAAGTCGCATTTTACCGCTATGCTGTCTGCCTGTTGTTTTTGCACTTCTTGAACCGATAATCCCGGAAGCGTAAAAGCGCGCCCATCACGGGTTTCCAGTGTAAATAATATTTGTACTAGCGGGTGGTGACTTAAATCTCGTGGAGCGCCAACCGCTTCAACTACTTTATCAAAAGGAATATCGCGGTATTCAAACGCCGCTAGGTTGAGGTCTTTTTGTTGCTGCAACCATTGGCTAAATGGCATATCACTTTCGAGCTTTGCTTGCATCACTAAGGTATTAACGAACAAGCCGATTAATGGCGTTAATTCGGGGTGATGACGGCCATGCTCTGGCGTGCCTACAACCACCTGCTGCGATTGCGTAAGCCTTGCGATAAACAACATAAAGGTATTGAGCAGCCACATAAAGGGTGTGAGCTGGAGCGACTTCGCCTGAGTCGATATCGCTGCAAATAACGACGCATCGAGCGCTTGGCGATATACTTTCCCCGTTAACGACTGCACCGCAGGACGGACAAAATCACAAGGCAATGACTGCAACGGCGCTAATTCGCTAAATTGCTGTTTTAGTTGCGCCAGAGGTGCCTCGATGCGCTCTGGCGTTAGCTGTGCTCGCTGCCACTGGCTAAAATCACTATATTGCACCTGCATAGTTGCAAGCGGTGTATAAGATGCGCCTATGTGTTTGCAATAGCCAGCTTCTACCTCTTGTGCAAGTAGCGCCATTGACGCCCCGTCAGAGACAATATGATGCATATTAAATGCAAGGTGATGTTCATCGCCATCACTCACCACCAGCACGCGAAGCAAACAATCATGAGCCAAATCAAAAGGCTTATTCTGATGGGCCTCAAGGTGTGAAGTAATATAGGCTTGCCGTGTTTCCTCAGGTACTACACTGGCATCAAGCCACTCGAGCGGCGCACTAATATCATCCGTTATTTGCAGCTGGGGTTGGCCATCTTGTTCATTTTTTACAAACCTAGCGCGCAGTATTTCGTGGCGCTGCAGCACATCTTGTACGGCGCTGCGCATTGCTTGAATATTAAGCTTGCCGCGTAACAAAAACTCGGCGGGCATATAATACTGCTTGCTGCCTTGCAGTTGCTCAATAAACCACAGTCCTTCCTGCGCAAAGCTCAGCGGTAAGATTTTCCCCGCGCTTGGCTGCGCGACTATTTTCGGCGATGAGTTCGCCACATCACGGCTTTGCTGCTGAAAGTAGGCAATGATCTCTGATTTATATTCAACCACCTGCTGTTTTAACTGTGGAGGAAACCCAGCGGTTTGCTTAAATGCCAAGCCACCGTTTTTTTCATACAAGGTCACGCCAGCTGCTAATGCTTCTGCGATCAAAGCCTCTATCTGTCTTTGTTGTTCATTCATCACAAAAACATCTCCTCAGACTGACCGTTTTCGTCTGCTGCTTTGGCTGCACGATGGATCTCACACCAAGTTGCAAGTGCGCTTACGCTTGGCCGCTCGAACAATATTTTTAAGGTAATAGGCACCTCAAGCGCCTGTTCAATTAAGGCAACCGCTTGGCTTGCTGATAAAGAGTGCCCTCCTAACTCAAAGAAGTTACGGTTAATATCTCGAACTTGAGTATTGAGCACTTGAGCAAAAATTTCTGCCAGCAGCGTTTGTAGTTCAGTCATAGGAGCTAAAGGTGCTGTAAGCACTTGCGCCTGTTGCGATTGCACCAGTTGTGCAAGCGCTCCTGCGTCTACTTTGCCGTTATTGGTGAGCGGCATAGCAGCCAGTGCATACAGCTTGTAAGGCAACATGTAACTTGGTAGGACCTCTGCTAACGAGGCTAATATCTGAGTGTGTAGCGCCTGTTCAAGCTCACAGATGGCCTCACTGTGCGATGGTGTAGTTAGCACCACACAGGCTAGTAAGTTATCTTTACTTTCGTTAAGTAACACATGTGCTTGTTGCACTGCATCTAGTTGCTCAAGCTGAGCCGCAATTTCTTCAAGTTCTATGCGATAGCCACGCAGTTTAACTTGGTTGTCTCGACGACCAATAAACTGCAGCACACTAGGGCAGCCCTGTTCATCTAGCTGCCAGCGCACTTGGTCGCCCGTCTGATAATAACGCTGTGAGTCATTCATCAAAGACAATGACACAAATTTACTGGCGCTGAGCTCAGGCAACCCAAAATACGCCTGAGCCACATTATCGCCTGCAATGTATAGCTCACCGGGCATGCCCATCAGCACCGGCTGTTGATGCTGATCTAATACCACCAAATGAGTGCCCTGAATGGCGCTACCGATTGGCACAAAGCGCTGCGATTGCTGTGCAAGCGAAACCGCATCTTGGCCGTTACAGCGATACACACAACAACCGACCGTTGCTTCTGTTGGGCCATATTCGTTATAAAAATAAGCCTGTGGCAGCAGTGCCCCAACTTGAGCAACCACGCTGCTAGATAAGGCTTCTCCCCCCACCACAATTTGGTGCGCAGCATTGCTCGGTTGTAATCGCGCCAGCACGCCTTGCAAGTGGGCTGGTGTCAGCTTAAACAGCAGCGCCTCATCACGCGCTAAACACGCACTAAGCTCTGTGATTAACTGCCCGCCATCGCTTAACAATACAACGCCAAGACCATTAACCAGCGCGCCCCATAAGCTCGTTACTGTCGCATCAAATGCTAAAGGTGTGCTGACAACACTCTCCTGTATATCGCCTTGGAGATAACTGTGACTAACGTGCTCAAGATAAAGGTGTAGATTACGATGGCTGATCACCACGCCTTTGGGTCGCCCTGTAGTGCCAGAGGTATAAATCATATAAGCAGGCGCATCAATATCACTTAATGGCGCAAGCGCCTCTACAGGCATGTTCTGCCAATGCGGTGCGGTGTCCATTAGCACCAAACGGTAGCTGAGCTCTGCGCTGTTTGGAAGTAGCGCTGAGGTGGTGATAAGGCAAGTCGCTTTACTGTCACCCAATATATATTGCTGACGCTGACTCGGTGCATTGGGGTCAAGCGGCACATACACGGCCCCGACCTTTAAGACTGCCAAAAGTGCCACTACTTGCTCACAGCTTGGCGCTAAGCTTATTGCGACCTGCGACCTTGCCGTTACGCCTTGTTCAATCAAGTAACGCGCTAGCTTGTTACTTTGTAGCTCCAATTCGCCAAAACTTAACCGCTTGCCAGCCATATCTCGTACAGCATTTTGCTGTGCACTATGCTGAGCAAAGTCTCGTATTTTATCGCTGATAAACCAAGGAGATTGCGGCTGCGCTTGCGTGGTAAGCCCTAGCTCGCTAAGTGCTTTAGTCTCAACTAATGGTAAGGTATTTACGCTTTGCTCAGGGCTTTTCAGCGCCGCGTCAATTAACGTCACAAAAGCGTCGACCATCGCCTGTACGCTAGTGTGCTTAAACAAGGCTTTGGCATAATTCCACTGCACAGTTATCTCACTGCCAGATTCTTGTGCATTGACTTCTAAGTCGAACTTCATTGCAGGCTTAAGGTCAAGCTGTTGCTCGATTTTTAGATGAGGTAGCTTGAAGTCACTTTGTTCGTTATTTTGTAGTGCAAAGAGTATTTGTAACACGGGCGAATGCGCTAGGCTGCGCGGTGGATTAATGGCATCAACAAGCTGCTCAAAGGGTAGATTCTGATGGGCAAAAGCCGCCAAGATCACCTGTTTTTGCTCATTTAGCCAGTCGTTAAATGAAGGCGACCCCACTTTGCGAGCTCGAATAGCTAAAGTGTTCACAAAGCAGCCCAGTAACCCCTCTAATTCTTTCACCTCACGTCCGGCAATGGGCGAGCCAATGACAATATCCTGCGTTTGACTAAGACGAAGCATCAACAGCGAAAAGGCACTTTGCAACCACATATACAAGGTCACCCCTTGTGCTTGGCAATGCGCTTTTATCGCCTCAACTTGCGACGATGTAAGAGTATGACGAATGCATTCACCATCAAGGGACTGAACTTGTGGCCGCTCAAAGTCCAGCGGTAATTCATGAACAACAGGACACTGCTGCAACTGAGTTTGCCAATAAGAAAGATCTGCCTGATAGCTATCTTGCTGTTGCTGCTGCCAGTAGGCAAAGTCTGCATACTGCACCGCTAGCGGTTTAGCGTATTGCTCTGGCAACGGATACGCTGACGCTTCGCTAAAGTGCCGATAAAACGCCACAAATTCTTTAGCAAGCAGCGCCATTGACCAACCATCACTGGCAATGTGATGCATGTTAAACAAGAGCCCAAATTGGTTGTGACTAAACTGTACACAGATAACGCGCAGCATAGTGTCTTGGCATAAATCAAAACGCTTGCTAAGTGATTGTTGCTGTAATGTTTGCCAACGCTGCTGTTGCTCGGCGGTATTCAGCCCAGACAAATCTACTAATTCCACAGGACAGGCTACTTGGGCACGAACTTGCTGCCCAGCACCGTGATCACCACTTGCAGGAACGATGACCGTACGGAGTACTTCATGACGTGCAATAATCGCGCTTAACGCTTGTGTTAAAGCGTCAATATCTAAGGCACCTTCACACCAATAGCTCGCTGGCATATGGTATTGCACACTCTGCTCATGTAACTGGTCAATTAACCACAAACGCTGCTGAGCAAAAGACAGAGGTAACGCTTGGGCTCTTGATACCGGCTCAATGGTATTGCTGTGCGCAATCATCGAACTTGCGGTTATCACTTCAGCAAACGCTGCAACACTTGGCGCATCAAAGAGTTGTGGCAAGGTGATATCTCGCCGCTGCTCACTGCGCACTCGGCTGATCACTTTTATGGCAAGCAGCGAATGCCCGCCTAAGTCAAAGAAACTATCGTTAATACTCTGTACTGAGCTCGGTAGTAGCTCACGATATAACTCAAGTAAATAACGCTGTATGTCTGTGAGCTTAGATCCATCAATTACCTCGGCGACCTCTTGGCTTTTCGCCTGTGCCTGATAGGCAAGCTGTAATGCTTGCTTGTCTACTTTTCCGTTTGCAGTCAGTGGAAGATCAGCAACGATATCCAGCGCGGCAGGTAACATGTAACTGGGCAGCGACTGCGATAAAGCTTGGCGCAACTGCACAAGTGTGAGCTTAGCCTCACCATTTAAAACCACATGAGCCACTAAGCTTTCTTGTGCTTCATCAATACTCACAGCGCAGCTTTTTACTTGCGCCAACGCGTCGATTTGATGGGCGATTGCCACAAGAGAAATACGGTAGCCGCGCAGTTTTACTTGCTCATCTAACCGCCCCAAATAACAAAGATAGTCTGCCTCACCGCGCGCATTCGCCTGCCACTTTGCCTTGTCGCCACTGCGATACCAACGCATGCTTGAAGTACCAGACGCAGGCACTGCTTGCTCAACAAAGCGTGTTTGCGTCACACTCGCGAGATTAATATAGCCTTCACACACCCCACCTCCCGCTAGCCAAAGCTCTCCGGGCATATTGGGTAAAGCCAGTTCGCCAAACTCGTCAACCACCGCAAGGGTCATATTATCGATGGCATGACCAATAGGCACTTCTTCGTGGCTCGCTAACAAGTGGCGCGACTCACGGCTTACAGCATAGATACTACAGCCGACTGTTGCCTCAGTGGGGCCGTATTCGTTTATCCACTGGGCGTTAGGGAGCTTATCCATCAGCTTATCAACCAAGGCTGCACTTAGCCCCTCACCGCCAACCACAAATCGGTGGGCGATATTACTGCGAGTTTGTGCGTCACTTAATGCAAATACCGCGCGTAGGTGAGCCGGTGTTAACTTGAATAACTTGGCTTCGTTGGCTGCAAAAATCTGCACTTGTAAGGCAGGCAACAATTCAGCGCCCGTGGGGAGCAACTCAAGCTCACCGCCTCGCATTAAAATAGGCACTAAGGCGGTCACCGTTGCATCAAACGCCAGCGGTGTACTGAGTACTGCCTTGGTTATGCCTCCTGATTGTGGCAGGTAACGCTGACAAGCAAAACGCAGATAATTATTGAGGTTGCCATGACTAATGGGCACCCCTTTTGGCTGCCCAGTTGAACCTGAGGTATAAATAACATAAGCAAGCTCGGCCTCGTTAAATGCTGCTGCGTCTTCATCTAGCAACAAACTAGTATCGTAAAACGCAAAGTTCCCTTCGGCTTCGAACAAATCATCCAGCAACAAAAAGTCACTCCCGGCTTCAATCAAGCGCTCGGCATCTTCACTTAGCGCCAGCGTCAATACGATGTCTGCATCATTCATGATATAGGCTAAGGTATCGGTTGGCGTGTCATGATGAATTGGCACATAGGTATGGCGCGCTTTTAATATTGCCAGTACCGCAGCCACCATGTAACTTGAAGACGGCAGTAAAATAGCAATGCGACTTTGCTCGGGAAATGCCATTTCTAATAAGCTATTAGCGAGTTGATTCGCGCATTTTTCTAAGGTGAGATAACTACAAGTGAACTCCCCCATGCGCACCGCAGTCTGTAGTGGGGTCTGAAGAGCCACCTGACTAAACTGAGTTATCCATGGCTGTTGCTCTGTCACTTCTACCGCAACACTTTGCTGCTGTTTTAATAGCGCTAACTGCTGCTCAGCGGGCCACAATGACAATGCTGACAACGGGGTATTTGGCTCTGCAAGACACTGCGATAGCACATAACAAAACTGCTGATGGAAACTAACCACACTCGCTTCTTGCCACAAATTGCGGTCATAAAGCCATTCAACGGTGAGTACATCCCCCTCGTCTATCACTGCGACTTCTAAATCTAGTTTGGCACCGCGTACTTTACTTTGGCACAGCGTCACTTCCAGTTGCGCTAGCGTAAGGTTTTCATTTACCTGATTATTTACCCGAAACACGATTTGATGCAGCGGATGTTGGGCGCTTGAGCGTTCAATGTCTAGCTCATCCACTAACACATCAAAGGGAATATGTTGATGTTGCAATGCGTCGTTGAGTAAGCCTTGGGTTTGCTGTAACGCTTGCGTGAAACTGGTGTCTTCCCTCCATTCGCTCCTAAGCACTAAGGTATTGATAAAGTTACCAATCATACTCTCAAATGCTTTAAGGTGACGTCCTGATACCGGCGTACCAACAACCACATCGCGCTGTTGAGAAAAGCGGCTTAACCACAATGAAAATAGCGTTTGCAGTAACACAAATAAGGTTTGCCCTGAACGAGTTTGATACGCTCGAAGCGCACTAACCAGCGCTGCAGGTATGGGCTCAATCACTAAGGCGCCACGCAAAGAGGTTTTTGCTTCTCTGCTACAATCTAGCGGTAATTCATGAACCTTGGGCAGACCTTGTAATTGCATACGCCAATAGTCGAGCTCCTGTTGCCATAGAGACCCCTGTTCTAGCTGTTGTTGCCACATTACATAATCAACGTAATGCACCTCTTGTAGTGCTAAGGTTTCGCCGCTGAGCGCAGCTTTGTAAGCCAGCCCTAAAGCCTCACTCAAACACGCAATAGACCAACCATCGGCAGCGATATGATGTAAGGTGATCACAAGGGTAGCCTGCATCGCCTCTTGTTGATAAAGACTGGCGCGCAGCATTAAATCACGGCTTAAATCGAAGCAGGTTGCGTAATCTTCTGCAATAGCCTGCTCTAACGCATGTGCTTGTTGCGCAGCGGATTTATCTGTCCAGTCGTGCTTAATCAGGGTAAATCGAGCATCAAGGTTAATGCTTTGGAGCGGTTCTCCTTGCTCATTTTGATGGTAATTAAACGCCAAGACTGGATGTTGCTTAATCACAGCAATAAAGGCTTGCTCTAAGGCTTCAGTATTCAGCTTGCCTTGCAATTGGAATATGCCCTGTAGGTTATACTGGTTGCTGTGCCCTTGCAGTTGGTCAACAAACCACAAGCGCCGCTGTGCAAATGACAAAGGATAACTAGGCTGTGATGGCGCAGGTTGTAGACTTGGTAATGAAGATTGAGACTGAGAGTTAGCCAACATCTCGCTTAGTTCAAATACGCTAGGATTGGCAAATACTTGCTTTAAGCTCACCTCCACCGAGAGTTGGGCTCTTAGCTCATTGAGTAATTGCATTGCCAATAAAGAGTGACCACCGATGCTGAAAAAGCTATCGTGCAGCCCCACTTTTGGTGCGCCCGTTAAGGTTTGATAAAGTGTGATTAACTGTCGCTGCAGCCTACTTGTCACCTCACTACTTTGGCTTTGAGAAGTTAATGCCAAAGACTGTAATTGTTGGCGGTCTATCTTGCCATTACTCAGGGTGGGTAAGTGCTGGCAAAGCTCTATCCAGCTTGGGATCATCGGCTCAGGCAAGCGACGCTTCAAGCCTTGGCGGATCACCTCGCGCAGATTGGTTGCGGCGCACTGGCTGCCATCAACACTTACCACAAAAGCAACCAAAGCATCTTGTTTGCCGAGCTTACGCACCACGACTGCAGCCTGCGTTACCTCATCAAGCGCTAACAGTGCAGCTTCTATTTCATTAAGGTCAACACGGTAACCGCGAATTTTCGCTTGTTTGTCAATTCGACCGAGAAATTCAAGCTCGCCACTCGCATTCAGCCTAACGCTATCACCACTGCGATAAAAACGGACGCATTGGGCACTATGTTGCAAGCTACTTGTAAACTGAGCTGCGGTCTCTGAAGGCGTATTTATATACCCTTTGGCGAGGCTCGGCCCGCCAATATAGAGCTCTCCGGGCATGCCTGCAGGTGTTGGCTTCCCCTGTTTGTTGAGTACGCAGGTGGTAACATGTGCCAACGGCGTACCGATCGGATAACTGTGGCCGGTTAGCCTGCTGTCTGTCACTTCATGACAAACCACTCCAACACAAGCCTCCGTCGGACCATAATGGTTGAAAATACGCGCCGCTGGCGTCAGCGCGCGAATGCTATCAACAAGCTGCTCACCCAATGCTTCTCCACCTAACACCCACTGCGAAATAGCGGGCTTTTGCTCAGCAAGCTGAGGCAAAAGCACCGCGGCAAAAGAAGGAGTTAATTTAATCAAATTAACTTGCTCAGCTACTAACTTGGCTGCGATTTCAGCAGGTTCTGGCGCTTGGTTTGCAAGAGTGAGTACCACAGTGCCGCCCTGAGTAAGCACCGGATACACAGCCGTTAAGCATAAGTCCGTGGCAAGTCCTGTGACCACGCCCGCTCGCGTATCTTGGTTGTAACTCAATCTCGCCGCGATGCTGCTGCAATAGTGGCTCAGCGCGCCATGGCTGATCTCAACCCCTTTGGGCACACCAGTAGAACCAGAAGTAAACAACACATACGCGCTATCATCAAAACTTGGTGAATAAGTTTGCTGCAGCGCTCCTTTGTTTTGGCTCAGCTCACTATATGTAAGCACTCTGATGTCAGCTTCTCGTAGCGCTTGGTAAAGTGGCGTTTCGACACTTACTACCACCGTATTACACTCAGCTTGCGCTAGCATTTGTAGCGCTCTGGCCGCAGGCATATTGCCATCAATAGGTAAATACGCGCGGCCACTTTGCATTACGCCAAGCATAGTGACAATGTCACTCATATCGCCCGTTGCTATCAGCGCAATGATTGATGCTGGAACATCTAAGTTGTTGGCGATTTGCAAACTTTGGGCATACAACTGCTGATATGTCAGGGTGCGCGATGCTTCGCCATTGGTACTTGGCACCACCACTGCAATCGCCTCACCTTGGGTTTGCGCTATATCTTTGATTGCTTGCGGCACAAGCGCCGGTTGACTGATATTGTGATTGATATCAGCCGCCTTTGTCGGTTCGTTCGTTGATTTGAGCGTCAAGTCGTCAATTGGCACCGCCTCTTTAGCACAGTAGCACTGGACGAGTGCCAAATAATCATCGGCAAATCGCTGAATAAGCGCATGGTCATAAAGCCCTGTTGCATAAACAAAGTCACACACAAGGGTATCATCTGTATCATCAACAGATAGGGTTAAGTCAAATTTCGCAGTGCCATTATCTAGGGCAATTAACTCGGCTTCTAATTGGTTATTTACCGACACTTTACTACTTGCTACACCATTGTAGTTAAATAACACTTGAAACAAGGCGGAATGCGCGGCGGATTTGGGTAGCTCTAGCGCTTCAATGATGTCTTCCACGGCAGTGTTTTGATTACTAAGCCCTTGCAATACTTTGTATTGCAGCGCCTTAATCGCCTCACTCATGGAGTGATGGCCGTTTATCTGCATACGCAGTGGCAAGGTATTAATAAAGCAGCCAAGCATAGCTTCAAACTCGCTTTGCTGACGATTTGCAACCGGCACCCCTAAGGTAATATCGGCTTGCTCACTGTAGCGATAAAGCAAGATGTAAAACACGCCCAGCAAGGCGGTAAAATGTGTTACGCCATCGCTGCGGCAAGCTTTATCTAATCGTTGTATTTGTTCCGCGTTAAACGAACAACGAACCGTGTCACCTTGGTACTGCTTTTCTTTTTTTCTTGGATAGCTGGTGGGCAATTCAAACGGTGTAAATGCCTCTAACTGCTCAGTCCAATAAGCCAATTGTTGTTGATAGTCTGGGGATTGCCTTAATTGCTGCTCCCAGTGCACATAGTCAACAAACTGTAAATCGGGAAGCTCAACACACGCCTCCGATAGCTCATACAGCAGTGCGTTGATAAACACAATCACGCTCCAGCCGTCACTAATAATATGATGCATGTTAACGAGTAACCAGCGGCAATCAGTGTGAGAGTTACTCACTAAAGCCGTCACTTGCAGCAGCGACTCGCTGGCAAGATCAAACTGATACCGCACAGCCTGTTTAATCGACTCTGGTAGCTGATTGGGTAGCGCTTCTTCATTCACGGTCATCACGGCAATTTTCATCGCCTCAGCAGGTTCAATTTGCTGCACGACCTTCCCTTCAACCGTGATAAATCGTGCTCTCAAAATATCGTACTTAGCTATCAAGCGGCTCAACGCTTGTTCAATGTCCGTGACTGAAAATGGCTGCGATAACTTAACTAGCCCAGCCATGTTGTACGCCGCAGTGCCCCCTTCATACTTATCAATAAACCACATTCTTCGCTGCGCAGCAGATAGCGCAGCAGATTGCTTTTGCTGTCCTTGAAGGTAGGTGATAAGCGCAGCTTTGTGCGCCTTTATCTTATCCAGAATACCCTCAGGCACCTGCCCAAGCGGTGTTCTAAGTTTTAATTTATCCTGCTGTAAATAAACATAAATCTGTTGACGGTCAAGCTCATCTAACCACTGTTTCATTGCAAAGTTTTCCATCATTACAAGTCCATCTCCGTCATAGATTTATCACTTAGCGCAGCACTCAAATCTCGATCGCTCACAATATCACTGACTTTCTCTACATTTGGAGTTTGCACCTCCACCGAAATAGCATCATGAGCTTGTTTTAGCGCTTCTATACACTCAGCAAGCTCTGCAATACAGGCGTGCTCAAAGATGTCGCCAATGGTCAATTTAATATTGAAAGCTTGGTTGAGTCTCGATACCAACTGCATACCAATCACCGAATTGCCGCCGCTATCCACAAAACGTGCTGTGACGCCCAACTGCTCAACAGGGAGAAGCGCTATATAATGTTGATGCAGCTGCTTTTCTGTTTCAGTGCGAGGAGCCAACGTGCATATTTCTGATACTTGTTCGGCAGCAGGCATTGGTAGTGCTTTTCGGTCGCGCTTACCATTTGGTGTCATCGGCCATTGACTTAACCAAACAAAATGCTCAGGTACCATGTAACTTGGTAACCATTCACCGAGCGCTTGGCGCAGCCGAGGCGAAGACCACTCGGTTGATAGCTCACCATCATCAATCATATAACCACACAGACATGGGCCAGTTTCTAGTGTTTGTACGCAAACATCGACTTCACTAGTATTGAGTATCCGCCCCAAATGATGGCTAATATCGCCAAGCTCTATACGATGACCATGGAGTTTAATTTGATTATCTAAGCGTCCTTTTACTTCAAAGCGGCCATCAGCTAAACGCCTCGCTTTGTCTCCCGTCTTGTATAAGCGGCGGCTAATGGAAGCTGTAAATTGATGATTGATAAAACGCTGCTCGGTCAGCTCCGCTTGATGTAAATAACCCATAGCAACACCACTGCCACCAATGTATAACTCGCCCCATACGCCGTCGGGTAAAGGCAGCCCTTCACCATGGCACTCGGTTGGGAGCACAAATAAGCTAGTATTTTGTATCGCTTTACCAATGGTTACCTCTGCGGCATTGTCGATATGTGCCACCGCCGACCAAATCGTGCTTTCGGTTGGCCCGTATAAGTTATAAACCGCTTTGCTGTGACTAAGTAACTGCGCGGCCAGTGCCTGAGGTAAAGGCTCACCGCCACTCCATACTGTTATGCCAGAAGTGCATGCTGGCGCCGCATTTAACACTAATTGCCATAGCGTTGGTGTTGCTTGCATCACCGTGATCTGCTGCTGTTCAATAAGCGCGCCAAGCACTGCAGGATCGCTAATACTTTCATCACTTGCCAGCACCACCGACGCACCAACGAGTAACGGCCCAAACAACTCTAGCAAGGCAATATCAAATGCCACTGTGGTAATGGCCAATAAGCGGTCATCTGTCACCAGCCCCGGCTCACGACACATAGACGCAAGCAGATTAGCAAATGCCCCGTGACTAACTTCAACGCCCTTGGGTAACCCCGTGGAACCAGAGGTATAAATCACGTAAGCACGCTGCTGAGCTTGAATTAGCAAGCTTGGGCTGCGAGTCGAACTTTTGGCAATGTCTTCGGCATCGCTATCCATACAGACTCGTTTGAAACGACCATGATTGAATAACGCAGACTCTGCACTGCTGGCATCACACAGCACAACACTCACTTTGGCATCCTCTAAGATATGCGCGATACGCTCGTCAGGAAAGGTGAGATCGAGTGGTAAAAATGCCGCTCCAGCTTTCATCACCGCCATGAGTGCTACCAACAGCTCCGCCCTGCGTGGTAATGCCACCGCCACGATACTATTGGGCGTTACCTGCTGCTTCATCAAGTAGTGAGCGAGCTGGTTAACACGCGCATCTAGCGCTTCATAACTGAGACTCACATCATCCGTTACCAGTGCCGTACGTGCACTGCAACGCGACACATTGTGCTGCCAAGTTTCAACAAAACTCGTCGCGACCTTAACCGATTTCTCTTGCTGTAGCGGTAACTCAACCAATCGATACACATCATCACTACTTTGTATCAACTCATTTTGAGCCCCTATCGGTGTGTTGCCTTGAACCTGCGACAGCAAATGGACAAACTTAGCCACATACTGGGTCATTAAGTCAGTATCAAATTTCGCCGTGTGATATTCCACTAACAGTGACCACTGCCCCGCAACACAGGTCATATTTGTCGTCAGTTCAAATTGGCCAAATTTAGCTACACTTGGCTGCACTTCAACTTCTAGCCCATTAAAACTCGGCAAAGTGGTGACTTTATCTAGATTAAACAAAGTGCTAGGTAGAATTAGCTGGTCATCGGCAAGGCTTGCATACGGATGAGTTTGGTGATCAAAGGCATCAAGTAAGGTGTTTTGCACCCGCTGTACCAGCTCACCGATAGTGCTAAGGCCTGCTATATCAACCACAATGGGCAAGATATTGGTGCAATAGCCCAGTAACGTTTGGTCGAGTAACTCAGGCTCAAACTGCGATGCCAGTCGTTGCCTGTCTGATACCGGCACTCCTACACTTATCACAGTCTGGCCGCTTAACTTGTGTAGCCACAAGCAATACAGTGCAAGCATTGTCGCAAATTGCCCACAACGCAAAGATTGAGCAAGGGTCTCAGTATTTCGGATTGCACTCGATGAAATGGGTAATGTGAGCTGATTAACTTGGTATGAAGCCACGCTCACCGTCGTTGATTTTGGCAGCTCAAGTGGTGTTGAACTCGCTAAGCACTGGTGCCAAAAAGCTTGGTTTTTTGCAGCTTCCGGTGAATGCGAATATGCCTGCAAGCTATCAACGTAGTGACTAAAGGAGACAACTCGGCTTGCCACCTCATTTTGTTTTGCATCTTGATTGTAGCGCTCAGCGATTGCTGCCAGCACCATTTGTAGTGAAAGCCCATCGCAGATCACATGATGGGCCACAACACTTAGATAGTGCTGCGCTTTGCCATCACTCAACAGCGTCACTCTACAAAGTGGGTCTTTTGCAAAGTCAAACGGTTGATAACGCAGTGCGGATAGTCGGGTGTGTAATGCTGCTTGGTCTTCTTCGTTCCATGGCTCAACATGCAACTCGGCTTGTTCCACTCGGCAATATTGCATTAAGCGGTCACTATCGACACCAAAACGCAAGATTGGGAAGTCGCGGCAGACCGTAGTAACGGCTTGCTTCAGCCGCGCTAAATCGAGCTTACCTGAGAGCTTTAATATCGCTTGTAATTGATATGCACTCGCCCCTTCGCTTGAGGTCAACGCCATCGCTAATAGCTGCTGCTGGCTATGACTAAGTGGAAATGCAGCATCGTCATCACTTGGGCTCACTTCACCAAAATAACCCGCACGTTTTAAGCTAAGTACACTAGCTTCAACTGCGTTTATCACCGCTGCAATGTCTTCATCTGTAAGGGCGGCGCTGAAAAAGCAGTTTCGTCCTTCCCAAATAAATACACCGCGCTCTAGCATTTCATAAAAGAACACATCAAGATTTTGCGAAAAGCGAAAACGGAATAATGAGGCAAACGCTTCTATTCGAATGGGTACGTCATGGGTTTCAAAAAACCCATTGAGATGTGCTTTAAATGCCGCGGTTTTGTCGTTGATCCCTTGTTGTAACGCTGGACCTTGCGACTTAATAGCTTGCAACACCGCTTTGGCGCTCGCCATGGTCATTGGATGTTTGCAGAAAGTCCCGGCAAAGAAGGTAGTATCGGTCAAAGGGTAGGAATCATCTCCGTATTGCCAATTTCCTCCGTCAATGGCATCAAGATAGGTAGCGGCCCCTGCGACCACACCGATAGGCATACCACCACCGACGATTTTGCCATAGGTTGCCATATCGGCCTTAACCCCTATCAAGCCTTGAACACCACCGGGATGTGCTCTAAAGCCAGTGATCATTTCGTCAAAAATAAGGGCAATACCATGTGCTTCAGTGAGCGTACGTAGTTTTCGTAAAAACGCCCAAGGCTGATTTTCAGGGTGACGGCTTTGTACCGGCTCAACAATCACCGCGGCAATATGTTGTGCCTCTCGGGTAATAACCTCTAGCGCCTCATCATCACCATAAGGTAAAACGAGATTATCGGCGATTGCGCCATAACGCACTCCAGCACACATTGCCTCTACGCCTTGCTCTGGCGACTCAGTTGCCAAAGTACCATCATAGTGACCATGGTACGCGCCTGAGAACTGAACAATTTTATCGCGTTTGGTCACCGTTCTTGCCAAGCGTAGCGCCGTCATGACCGCCTCTGTACCAGAGTTACAAAACGATGCCCGCTCAAGCCCAGTCAGCTCACAGATAAGTGCAGCAACCTCAGGCGCATCAGGACTTGCAAGTCCAAGTTGCATCCCGGCTTCAAGCTGTTGCGCCAGTGCTGCTTTGATAAAGTCAGGATTATGACCAAATAAGTTAGTACCAAAGTCCATAGTGATATCAATATAGCGATTGTCGTCGATATCCCAGATATATGCGCCCTCACAGCGCTTAGAGAACACCGGATAAAGTAGCTCTTTGCTCGACAGTCTAAAACCTGCCGATGCTCGGCAATCCGCAAGGCGTCCGCGATATTCGCTCACTAGCGCTTTTGAACTGTGCGTTTTCGCAATGTAAGCATCACTCAATGCAGCAAGATGTTGGCGTATGGCTGGGCTGCTATTGGCACGCTGCACTTGTTTTTTCTGTGCGCCTGGTAATACAGATTGGGCGCTGCTTGGCTGGGGTTTTGATACCAAGGTTGTTGTCGAGGTGACAGCACTGCTTTCAACTTTCACGCCCTGTATATGGCGTAACTGCTGTCCCACCACAGCTTCTAACGCGGCTCTCGCTTCAGCGTTAGTCACTGTGCTTGCCGCCTGCAATTGCGCCTGATAGATAGCGACAAGCGTGTGGTTGTCAGCCTCTACTGCACTACCTTTTGGCGTATCAGTCGTTACCGATACAGGTGATGGCAAACTGCCAGCTTGTTGAGGACTTTGCGGCACTTTGAGATATTCACTATGGCTTTGAATATAGGCCACTAACTTATCGACATCGCTGAGCTCTTGATAAAATTGACGAACACTAAACTCTAAACCGAATTCCCGCTCATATACTCTAACGGCCTGCATGATCATCAACGAATCAACCCCCATTTCTAACAACGGAAGGTTGGTTTGGATAGCATCAGCGGGCATCGACAAGAGTCCCGCTAGGGTATTGAGCACAAAGCTGCGGATCTGAGCATCACGGTCACTTGTATCCACCACAGTCAGAGCTTCGGGCTGTGATTGTTCAGTACCAAAAATCCAGTATGAGCTGCAATCAAAGGGATATTGCGGCAAGCTCACTCTAGCGCTCGGGCGACTGCCATACACCTGTTGCCATTCGAGCGCCCCGCCTAAGTCGAGGTATGTGCCTAAACACTCGGTGAACCTCTTGCTGTCTTCGCCTTTGGGGTGCAATACATGGGCATAATTGAGCGCTTTGTTATTGCTATTTTCTTGTAGTAAGCCACTCAAAATTGGTTTAGGACCAAGCTCAATCGCTAAGCCATGCTCTAGTGACTCCAGCGCAGTTACACAGTCAACAAAGCGAACCGGTGCCATAATTTGCTCAACCCAATACTCAGCTGTTGCAATGCGTGCGGTCTCTACTTGTCCCGTCATGGACGAAACAAAAGGCAGCCGAGGCTGTTGAAATCTAACCTGTTCAGCGACTTCCCTAAAGGCGTCTAGCATGGGGTTCATCAGTGGAGAATGGAAAGCGTTTGCAGTATGCAGCGCTTTTACTTTAATTTGCTGTTCTGCAAGTACGTCACTGAGGGCAGTGATTGCTTCATCAGCACCGGAGAATACCACCCCAGCCTCACCATGGAAGGCTGAGATAACCACTTGCCCTTGATACTCGCTCAAGCAACTCTGTGCGGTTATTTCATCACATCTTGCGGCGATCATGCTGCCTTTTATCGCTAATTCATGCATTAGTTGACCACGCGCTGCAATCAACTCAACGCCATCACGAAGCGAGAACACACCCGCAATACAAGCCGCTGCATACTCACCAACGCTATGACTGAGCAGCTGAGATGGCTTTACTCCATAATGCATCAATAAGTTTGCCACACTGTATTCAACGGCAAACAAGCTCACTTGCGTCCAACGGGTTTGTGCCAGTAGTTCGCTATGCTTTTCATCAAATAACACATCCAACAGGCGTGCTCCAAAGCGCTCGCCAATCAGGCTGTCAATTTCATCTAAGTGACTGCGAAACACTGCGTGGTGTTGGTATAAAGCGTGAGCCATCAAGGGGTATTGCGAACCTTGTCCGGTGAACAAAAACGCAACTTCTGGAGCAGCATTTGCCGAAGATTGTTCAACAATAATGGGACTAATCAGTTGCGAAATCAGTGCTTCTCTACTCACACCACTAAACGTTTTATGCACACCTTTAAGCGGCACTTGCTCGGCATTTTGTGCGCAGAAGTCATCAAATGCTTGAGGAGTCAAACTCGACAATCGTTCACTATAGTGACCAGCAAGTTGCTGCAATACAGCTTTAGATTTAGCAGCGAGAGGCAATAGATAAAACGAAGGCGGTGTTACTTCAGCTTGCGTGTCGGGTTTAGGCGCAGGCGCTTGTGCGCAGATCACATGCGCATTAGTACCACCAAAACCAAAGGAGCTTAATCCAGCGGCTCTTATTCCCCCATGTTCTGCAGGCCATGTCTGCATGTTTTGCGGCACCATAAACGGGAGCTTTTGCCATGGAATATGTGGATTTAACACCTCACTATAACGCTGCGCAGGAATTTGCCCATGCTGTAAACACAGTAGCGTTTTGATAAGCCCAGCAATACCCGCACCGGATTCAAGGTGACCAATATTCGCTTTTACCGCACCGAGAATAACCGGATCATGACGACTATGGTGTTCTCCATACGTGCGGTTTAATGCTGTGATCTCGATAGGATCGCCAAGCTCCGTACCCGTACCATGGGTTTCCACATAGTGAATATCTCCCGCCAGCATCTTGGCATTACCAAGGGCTGCATTGATCACAGCCTGTTGCGCGGCACTATTCGGCGCGGTAATGCCATTGCTGCGGCCGTCTTGATTAATTGCACTGCCTTTGAGTACACCAACAATCGGGTCGTTGTCTGTCATGGCTTGTTGTAGCGGCTTTAACATCACCACCCCAACACCTTCACTTCGCACATAGCCATCCGCTGCCTGTGAAAAGGTTTTACAATGGCCGTCAGCTGCCAACATTTGTGCGTTTTCACAGGCCTTAGTCACATCATCGCTCAGAATTAGATTAACGCCCGCCACCAATGCCGCGTTTGTTTCTCCATTTCTTAGAGCTTGAATTGCATGATGAAGCGCCACCAGCGATGACGAGCACGCCGTATCAATTGCCACACTTGGGCCGGTAAAATTAAAACTATAAGAAATGCGGTTTGCAGCAATGCTCAGCGCAGTGCCCGTGCCTAAATACGCGGTACTTTTTTGCTGTTGTTGCGACAATAAAAAGTAGTCATTTTGCGATATACCAACATACACGCCAATATCGCTACCAGCGAGCGTGGCGGGTTGGTAGCCAGCGTGCTGTATGGCGTGATAAGCCGTTTGAAGCAATAATCTATGCTGTGGGTCGATATGCTTAGCTTCGAGTGGCGAGATACCGAATAATGCAGCGTCAAACTCATCGACATTCTCTAAATAGCCACCGAGTCGGTCAGCTTCAAGGTTAAGGCAAAGCTGCTGACGCTTAGGATCTGGCGTAGTGATCCCATCGCCCTGCTGGCATAACAGCTGCCAAAATGCATCGAGTCCATTTGCTGAAGGATAACGACAAGCCATGCCAATCACGGCAATATCTGTATCCGCAATATCTTCAGTTCGGCGAGAGGCTTGCGTCTTATTCGCTTGCTCAGTGGCGCCTTTCGACTCGTTAAGCTCTGTCTGCCCTAGAGCTTGAGTAAGCGTACTAAACTGACTTAGATACTGGGCTAGTTCGCGAATTGAGGGATATTCGTAAAGTACCGTAGGCTCAAGATCTAGCTCGTGTACTTCCATTAATTCCCCTGAGATCCGTACCGCTTTCATCGAATCCACACCTAATGCCAAGAATGGCGCGTCGATATCCAAACTACGCGCGGGCTTATCTATTTCTTGTGCGACTAAATCTTGTAATAACCGCTGAATTTGCTGTAGTGACGACGAGGACGATGGCGCCTCAGCTTGTTGTGGCGTAGCTTCTTCACGGGCGCGCGCAATGACTTCAAAGTTATCGGCTAAATAACTGCGCTTATTCTCTTGGCGCTGAATTTTACCGCTCGATGTTTTATGAATGCGACCGGGTTTTATCAATATGATGTCATAAGGCGTAATGCCGTGGTGCTCAACGATCGCAGCGGTGATCTGCTGTAATACCTGCTCAGCATTTAACTTTCTTAGCGCAGTACGCTTTACTTGTTGCACGATAACCAAACGCTCTTCATCGCCATTGGAAGCTACCGAAAACGCCGCACCGCCATTTTGCTCTAAGCTATCGCTTGCTTCTGTAACCGTAAGTTCTATATCTTGCGGGTAGTAGTTTTTACCACGGAAGATAAGCACGTCTTTGGCGCGTCCTGTAACGAACAATTCCCCACGCTGGATAAAGCCTAAATCACCAGTACGCAGATAAGCCCGCTCGTCAGCACCTTTAATTCTGGCATGAAACGTAGCCTCGGTTGCCGCTTGGTTATTCCAATACCCCTTTGCTACACTTGGGCCAGTTACCCAAATTTCTCCGGTTTCACCATCATTGCAGGCTTCAAAAGACTCAGGGTTAACAATCGCAATACAATGCTCGCCCCAACTCACGCCAGAAGATACGGCGTAATAAGGCTGCTGTTCATCAGCCACATCTAACGCATAAAACGTATCTACTGTATCTTCATCTGCGACTCGTTCGGCTTTACCCTGCTGTAGCTTGGTCGCATCAATACGTAATATCCTTGGCTGTTCTAGAAGACGTCCACCAGTTGCAAATAAGGTGGTTTCTGCCATGCCGTAACAAGGTGCGATACTCTCTCTTTGTAAGCCACACACTTTAAACTTTTGATAAAAACGCTCTAATGTGCTGGCACGCACTGGTTCTGCGCCATTTAATGCCGAGCGCCAATGAGACAAATCTAAGTCTTTAAGATCTTCATCTTTGACGGTGTCCACACACAAGTCATAGGCAAAGTTTGGCGCACTTGACGTTAATGCTTTGGTTTGTGAAAGCAGTTTTAGCCAACGTAGTGGTTTTTGCAGGAAATAAGCCGGATTCATCAGTGCCGCTGTCGCACCGATGTAGATTGGGTGCATAATGCCAAAAATCAGTCCCATATCATGGAAATGAGGCAACCAACTTACAATCGAAGAGTTGCTATCGTGACCAAACGCTTCTTTCATTAGCGCCTGATTATCAAGAATATTGTCGTGGGTTACCATTACGCCTTTAGGTGTGCCCGTCGAGCCTGAGGTATATTGCAAAAATGCCAGTTGCTCACCAAGGAGTTGTGCACGAGGCCACTGTTGAGTGGTCGATTTAAGTGCAATGTTATCGGTAGTAAATAGTGCTAACTGCGCTAGACTTGGCTCAGAATCAAGCAATGGCTTGGCGATTTCATTGATCTTTTCACTGGTAAGCGCACCTTTGGCACCTGCGTCTTCGATGATGGCACGCAGACGATCAACATTTTGATTCTTTTTAGGGGGATAAACCGGTACCGCAATTATCCCTGCGTATAAACAAGCAAAAAAAGCTTCAATAAATTCAAATCCAGAGTTGTACAGTAATAATGCTCTGTCACCCGGTTCAAAATATTCACTCAATGTCTCAGCAATAGAGGCTGCACGCTCATGCAGTTCTTGGTAGGAAATGGTTTTACTTGGTAATGCCTCATCGTAAAAATACTGATAGGCAATATCTTGAGATCGAGTACGCGCTAAACCCGCGAGTATAGTAACAATATTTGTATTCATGCCATCCCCATAACTTGGTTGGGATTCCTTTGGCAACAGCGCGAGCAGTATCAATTTGGCTTGCGACAGTTAACCATCAGTAACGTTGTAAAAAACCAATCAATTACTTAACCGCAACAAACACAGTACCCACTTAAGTAGGAAAACGTTTGTAGGGTATATCTATAAAGGTTAACTAACCGCTAAAACCGCGAGCCAAGTTAATCAACAGCACCTTTTGCTATTTGCTTGCAGCATATATACAACATTGCTGTAATCACTCACTGTCACTTTAACGCTTGAATATGGCAACTTTTTTACCATCCTTGTACGCGAGGGTGACGACATCAAAGTCTCAAATAGAGTTATAAAAAAGACCATACTGAAGCTGGTAAATCACACACAACTTGTGTGGCTTTACATCAACGACTCATGATCTGTACTGAAAAAGGCTAGCACAAGAAACTGATAAATAAACCGCTTTATTAACAAAAAAGTAAATTTATCCATTACACAAGATTACACCGAACCGTTTTTAGGAATTTTTTATTAGGTAGTAACAGGAAAGTCAGAACGATTTGTTTACTTATTGAACAAACCTCTGTTTTAGAAACACTTTTGGTAAAACTCAGAAATACAATTTAGTCTGATATCGAGGTAACGAAAATAAAACCAGTGCAAGTTTTATATTTATTTACACTGGTCTTACAGCATCAAACTATTACTTTTGTAATGTACTTAATATTACTTTAGCGAAGGCGAGGTAGTGAACGGCTTCACTCCAATCGCTTGGTAAATTTCAGCAGGCTTAAACGCTTGCTCACCTTTGATCACCAATGTCGCTTTTTGCAGTGCCGTAATGTCCTTAAGTGGATCGCCGTCTATCAATACTAGATCTGCCACTTTACCCTTGGCAATTGAACCGGTTTGATGTGCAACGCCCATCAATTTGGCGCTTTCTAGCGTTGCCATATTCAGCACATCAGCCGCTGGAATGCCCGCATCAACGTAAAGCGCCAGCTCACGGATCAAGGTAAAGCCTGCAATATTATCCGTTCCAGGTACCATTGGAACACCAGCATCATAGAGCTTTTTCAGCATTTTTTGCATTGCTTCACCCGACTCTTGGTAGCTCAGCTTAAACTGTTCATCAACATGCATCTCAGCCCCTTTTAAACCACGAGCGAATGCAATTGGCATATGCTCTGAAATAGCAGCAAATTCCGGATTGATCTTTTGATCTTCTGCCATCAATAAACTTCTGAAGGTAGATACAGTAGGATCCACAACAATGCGCTTATCACTTAGTAGCTTGATGAATGCATTCATCTCTGGACTATCAAGTGATAAGCCTGAAGCTTGCTCTCCCATCAGTGAAAACCGTTTTTGTGTTCTGGTATCCACTTCTTCACCAGCAAGGAAATTAAGGAACAGCATATTAATGTGCTGAATCTCATCATAGCCATTTGCAATGGCTTGCTCTGCCGTCATAAACGCAGGCACGTGACCGCTAAGTCTCAATCCACGACTGTGCGCACGTTCAGAAATAGGCTTTACCCAATTCGGATCGATAGAAGAATATAGCTTTACTTGAACATAGCCATTATCGGCAAAGAAATCGACCGTCTCGAGTGCTTCTTCCAATGACTTCACACTTAAGCCCGCTGAGTTTTCGCTGTATTTATCCATAAAGCCAGCACGGTACACTCGAGAGCCCAGCACCTGATTGGTGTTAAAGAGCGCTTCAATTTCCATAATATTGTCGTGCTCGTTACCCATGTCCCTAACGCTGGTAACACCGTTCGCAATATTTAAAATACCGTTCTCTTTTGATAAATGACCGTGCATATCCCAAAGCCCTGGGATCAAGGTTTTCCCTTTTCCATCAAGGCTAACCACGCCATTTTGTTTTTTAATATGTTTAGCGATTTCTACAATCTTGCCACTTTTAATCAACACATCATGGTTTTTCAGCAGTTTTTTCTGCTCACCATCAAAGACGGCAACATTTTCAATCAGTAATACAGGGACATCATGTGTCAGCTTGCTTGCGAGGTTTTCTAAATGCTGCTGTTCGGCTTGTTTTTGGATAGCCTCAAGTTCTTCGAACTGTGCTTTGGTGTAGCCGTCGCGCAAGACATACATTGGCCCCCAACTTTGTGCGAAGTAGTTACCATCGTCGTCATACCATGCAAAATTAGGAGTAAGACTAAGGCCACTCGTTACTAATAGATGAACGGTTTGCTCCCCTAACTTCATCGTTTTCATTTTTTCGATAAGCATTTTACCTTGAGGGTAAACATCTAATTCGTATTTATTATTTTTTAGAACATAACGCATCGTCGCGTTATCTAGTGCAAGGTGGTTATTAGACGGTACGTAGAAATCGAGTGTCGCATCAGCCTTAATGCCTGATTCATTGACACTTTTCCACTGCGCAATGCCTCTGTTATAGCTAAACGTTTCGTCAATTGTGGAGCCAAAAGCAGAACGTCCTTTAAGACTAAAATTGATGGGTAGTCCTTTTTCATTCAACTTTAAGGTTTCATCAATTAAGATCCGACGATTGTTCCAGCCAAACTCAATTTTGGCTTTATAGTTTTGCTCGTCGATTTTTTCTTGGGTTAGTGTGCCTGCTAAGCCCTTTTCTGAGTAAACATTATTGGTAATGGTGTCAGCAAATACCACCCAACTTTGGGTAGTTAAAAGCGCCGCAACGAGTGTCGACAAGGCACTTCGCTTTGTTATTATTTTTGTCATGTTCTTGTTCCTTAAATTTCCGTTTAACAACAATGATATTACATCAAGATAACAAAAAGCGAAGCGCTTTAACTGTTACAATTCGTGTTGATTTCACCACTCAATCAGGCTTTTAGTAACCTGCTGCTTGGCCATCTTTCCTTGTTTCAGATGCACCATAGTACGCTCCAGTTTTACCATCTCGCATAATCGCTTGATAACCGCCATAGGGACCAACTGCTTCTTGTAATTTGTGACCCTTTTTTATCAGCTCTCTACGGGTTTCCATGGAAAAACCAGACTCGAGACTAACATACCCTCCATCAGTCATGATTTCACCGGTTGGTTGCGATGAACCACTATGCAAAATTCGAGGCGCATCGCCCGCTTCTTGTAGATTCATACCAAAATCAATCATGTTAATGAGGATCTGCGCATGCATTTGCGGTTGAGTCGCGCCTCCCATCACGCCATAACTCATCCATGGTTTACCATCTTTTGTGACAAAGGCTGGAATAATGGTGTGAAAAGGTCTTTTTCCCGGCGCATAACCGTTGTAATGATTTTTATCTAACGCAAATAGCTCGCCTCTATTTTGCAAGACAAAGCCAAGCTTAGCTGGCGTCATACCCGAGCCCATACCACGGAAATTACTTTGGATCAGCGACACCATATTCCCTTCTTTATCGGCTGTCGTGAGATAAATGGTATCCCCTTCTACAGGCCCTGCATGATCGCGTTTAGCTGCTTTATTTGGATCAATCAATGCACGCCTTTCGTCAGCATATGCTTGCGAAATAAGCGTCGCGACGGGTATCTCATTAAAGTCTGGATCGGCGTAGTATTTTGCCCTATCTGCAAAGGCAAGTTTTTTTGCTTCAACAAAGGTGTGAATATACTCTGGGCTGTCGAATCCCATTGTCTTGATATCATAGCCCTCTAAAATATTGAGAATTTGCTGGGCGGCAATGCCCTGACCATTAGGAGGTAGTTCCCATAACGTGTAGCCGCGATAATCAGCACTTACGGGGTCAACCCACTCACTGTGGTGCTCAGCCAAGTCTTGGTAACTTAAGTATCCACCATTGGCTTTCATGTAACGGTCAATTTCTTTAGCAATTTCGCCTTTATAAAAGGCATCGCGGCCTTTTTCTGCAAGTAACTCATAGGTATTAGCGAGTGCCGGATTCTTAAATATCTCTCCTTTTTTAGGCATTTCCCCCTCTGGCATAAACACTTCTTTAAATCCGGAATATTGCTCACGGGCCGACACCGAGCGCTGCATATAATAAGCAATCAACTCAGAAACTGGAAAGCCGCTTCTAGCGTAGTCGATACTGGGCTGAAGTAACTGTTTCATTGGCAGTTTGCCAAATTTGTTGTGCAGTTCAAACCAACCATCGACCGCACCGGGTACAGAAACGGGAAGCGGCCCATAGCTTGGAATTGTATCGCCTTGCTGCTGTAATTTTGCTAGCGAAAGGCTTTTTGGTGAGCGCCCAGAAGCATTGAGACCAAATAACTTTTGTTGCTTCGCGTCCCACACAATCGCAAATAAGTCGCCACCAATACCGCAACCTGTAGGCTCCACTAAGCCAAGCATGGCATTGGCTGCAATTGCAGCATCTATGGCGCTTCCGCCTTGCTTCAATACCTCTATTGCGACTTGGGTTGCCAGTGGTTGAGAAGTTGCCGCCATGCCCTGAGTTGCAATCACTTCAGAGCGGCTAGCAAAAGCTTTTCCGGTGATCCTGTCATAAGCGAGAGCCGCTGAGCTTACTGATGCACAAAGCATACTAACCAGCGTGCATTTAACTACCTTATTCATTATTTTCTCTTTTGTTGTTTTCTTTTTAACCAATATAAAAAGCCAAATTGCTTACAGCAATTCATTTGCGGTCAAAGCGAAAGAAAACGAGATTGGACCTAATGCGAAAACTCAACAATCCATTGCCATAGCACTCGCTCTACCACGAGAATATTCGCCCAAATTTGATACAGGTTTTTGCAGCTGGACTACACTAGTGATGGATCACTCTGCAGAAAAAAGTAAACGCGTAAGAGCAAGAACCACAGCCTGGGTAATCGCATTGAAATGAAAATCCTAATCGGGATCGGGGTAATTGAATTGGTTATTTATGAGTAATCGGGTTATTTCTATAAATTTAAAACAAACGCTGACTTGGGGCACGGTACTCTGTGGCTTGGTGATCTCGTCTCTTATTATCTCCATTTCATATGTTAGCCAACGAGACATGCTGCTCGAAAGCTATGAGACAAAACTAAGACAAAATTTAACTCATTTAGGTAAACATCTTTTTACTGAGTTTGTGGAGGGCAACAATAATCAAGTTAGCCTGACTCTCGAGGATTATTATTCTGACAGTAAATATAAAGCACTCTTCCTTATTCAAGGAGAAACGCTCATCAACGAAACCCAACACTCAGCGATTGGACTACAAGTATTTAATCAAGTTATCAGTCAGGCGCAAGCGACAGCAACACTACGCACACTTGACCTCACTGTAGCATTTGACCCAAATCAGCAGCACTTTCTCGCAGCCATTCCCATTTCACCTAAAGTGCCCGTCGCTGAGTCCGCTGATGTAGTTAGGCTGGTTGCTATTTATGACGTAAGCACCGTTTTTCTTTCGTTAAAGCAACAATTGATAACGAAGGCGAGTATTTTAGCGGTGTTTTTGATACTCATCATTATTGCGCTACTAAGCTTTACCCATTGCTTCATTCATAAACCAATCAAAAGACTGATCCAAGTAGGCGATGCATTATCCACAAAGTCTTTGAGCAGTAGAGCCGACATCGTGGGACATGGCGAGCTTGGAGTCCTTGCTAAGCAATTCAATGTCATGGCACAAACGTTAGAGAAAAACTGGCAACAACAATTACAAAGCACTCAGGAATTACAGCGCCGTCACGCTCTTATTAATAGTGTTTTTGAGGCTTTACCGGATATTTTCTTTATAATCAATACGGACGGTACCATCTTAGAATGCCATACCGGAAAATCAGACGACTTGTATATGTCGCCAGAGCAGTTTATCAACAAGAAAATGGCGGAGGTACTGCCCTCCCACGCAGCTAAACAATTTAGCCAAGCCATCAAGTCTGCCAATCAGCGCCACCAATTAACCCAAATAGAATATCCACTGACAATTGCTGATCAAGCAAAGCTATTCGAAGCTCGGTTATCTCCTATTCCAGGAACAGATCAACTAGTAATCGCAGTGCGCGATATCACCGAGAAAAAGCGTCAAGAAGAAGTCATTTTACATCACGCTTTTTATGATTCATTGACCGATTTACCAAATCGTTTTTTAGCGATGGAGCGGCTAGCACAGCAACTGTTTGATGCCGAACGTAACGATGAACTTGCGGTAGTGTTTTTTATTGATTTAGATGATTTTAAAAGGATCAATGATTCACTCGGTCACGAAACGGGGGATCAAATTCTCATCGCTTCAGGAGAAAGGCTCAAGCAATCGCTACGTGAGCAAGATACCGTGTCACGGCTTAGTGGTGATGAGTTTATTGTGTTGATGGGAGGGTTTAAGCACACTGCAGACATTACCTCTGTTGCCGATATGCTCATCAAACTTTTTCACCATCCCATTATTGTCGACGATAAAGATTTTAATATTTCAGTCAGTATAGGCGTTGCTATCTATCCTTTAGACGCGAACTCCCCCCAAGAGTTACTTAGCTGCGCTGATACCGCAATGTACAATGCCAAAAGTAATGGTCGCAACAACTACTGTCTATTTAATCAAAAGATGAGTCAACAGTTATCTCGACGCATTGAAATTGAGGAAGCACTGCGCGTAGCACTGAATGAAAACGAGTTAGAAGTGTTTTACCAACCTCAATTTTATATTGAAGACAGTGATGTATTTGGCGCGGAAGCTTTACTCCGCTGGCACAGTAAAACACTGGGTAATGTCTCTCCTGCGGAGTTCATTCCCGTCGCAGAACAAAGCGGTTTGATCATCGACATCGGATTGTTTGTACTCTCAACTGCTATTAACCAAGCACACCAATGGCAGCAACACTTAGACTCCGACATCCGTATCGCAATCAATTTATCACCTAGGCAGTTTAAAGATCCTAACCTATTGAAACAGATAGAGCTATTAGTAAAAGACATCCCGATTGCCAATCGCTTTATCGAGTTGGAGATCACAGAAGGCGTATTGATCTCAGGACAGGCACAGGTAAAACAGACCTTAACCCAATTACATCAGTTAGGGTTTAAATTATCTTTGGATGATTTTGGTACGGGCTATTCGTCACTGAATTACCTCCGTCATTACCCCTTCGATTTACTCAAAATCGACCGCAGTTTTATCAGCGATATGCTCGCCACTCACGAGTCTAAAGCGTTAGTTAAAACCATTATTGCCATGGCGCATAATTTATCGATGAAGGTAGTCGCCGAAGGCGTGGAGACGCTGGAGCAATTGCGTTTATTGCAGCAGCTGGAATGTGATTTTGGTCAAGGATATCTGATCAGCAAGCCGCTTTCTGCTGCACAGTTTGAATCCTTTTACCATACTAAGATCGAACCAGTTAAGCGCTCTTCTTAGCAAGAAAATCAAAGTGTAAAAGCAACATCGCGCCCGAATATCCACTTGAGATAATAAATCAGGGTAAACACAAGACTAATAAAAATAATATGTTAGTATTGCAAGGCAGTGTAAGGATTTTGAATCATGAATATAGAGTTACTAGTTAGCAAAGCCAAGCAAGTATGTGACAACCGTGGTGCACGATTTACTCCAATTAGAGAAAAAGTATTTAGACTACTCGCCTCTAAACAAGGTGGCGTTGGCGCATACGACTTACTTGAAGAGCTCAAGTTGACGGAAGCGGCTGCAAAACCCGCTACCGTATATCGTGCCTTAGACTTTCTTTCTGAGTTGGGTTTTATCCATAAAATTGAAAGTACAAATGCGTTTATGCTTTGCCACCACTTCGACCACACACATCCAGTGCAGTTACTGATCTGTGATAGTTGCGGTAACGTTCAAGAGTTACACTCAAACACGATTTCGCATGAACTGAACAACCTAGCTGCTGAGACTGGATTTGTGGTTACAGAGCAAACCATCGAGGCTCATGGCCGTTGCGAAAAATGTAAAGATTAAGTGCAGTGAGCAAAAAAGCCCACTACACTTATCACTAAGAGCGACACTAATTTATTAAAAATGCGTAAGGGAAAGTCCATATGAATGTAGAGTTCATCAACCCCTTTTTATCATCTCTAATCAATGTATTGGCTACAATGGCGCAAACTGAATTGACGCCGGGTAAGCCAAAAGTGAAGAAAGACGAAGTCGCACAAGGTGATGTCTCGGGTCTGATTGGCATGGTTGGTCCACAGACGAAAGGGTCATTTTCGATCACCTTTGAAGAGAACCTAGCGCTAACCATTATGGAGCGTATGCTTGGAGAGCGCCCAGATTCCATAAATGAAGACGTCACGGATATGGTTGGTGAAATCACCAACATGGTCACTGGCGGTGCTAAAAACCTGCTCGGCGAAAAAGGCTACGAGTTTGATATGGCAACACCGGTTGTTGTTTCAGGCCCGGGCCATACCATCACCCATAAATGTGATGGTCCTAAACTTATTATGCCATTCACCTCTCCTGACGGTAATGCCAATATCGAAGTCAGTTTCGACAAACTCGCCTAACAGTTAAAAATACACGTTACTTTATGAGTTGGACTCAAAAACAAATTACCTTGAAGCCTCGAAAACGAGGCTTTCACTTGGTAGACGACGAGATTATCTCGCAGCTTCCTGAACTACATGACTATCGTATAGGGCTGCTGCACCTGTTTATACAACACACCTCCGCCAGCTTAACAATTAACGAAAATGCCGACCCAACGGTACGCATGGATATGGAAAGCCACTTTAATCATTTTGTACCACAGAGGCAAAGCTACTACCGACATGACTATGAGGGCGATGACGATATGCCAGCACATATCAAATCCAGCACCTTAGGATGTGAAGTAACCATTCCCATTTCTGAGGGCCGCCTGCGTTTAGGTACTTGGCAAGGTATTTATCTCGGTGAGCATCGTGACCGTGGTGGTGCAAGACGCGTTATCGCAACGCTTCAAGGTGACAGAAAAGGCTAAGCGCTTAGCCTTCGATGTATTCGTAGCTTACTCTTGGGGTAACGTTACACAGCAGCTCATATGGAATAGTATCTGCACATTGTGCTATCTCTTCTACGGGCAGGTTTGGTCCCCACATTTCTACTTCATCACCAACTTGAATGCCATTAGGGTTATCACCAATATTCACACTGATCATATCCATAGACACGGTGCCGACAATGCCGTAACGCTGGTTACCAATAACCACAGGTGTGCCAATTTTAGCGTGTCTGGGGTAACCGTCTCCATAGCCAACACCAATAACGGCAAGATAGGTGTCCTGTTCACATTGCCAACGTCCGCCATATCCCACCGCTTGATGCGCTCTCACCCGCTTGATGGCAATAACTTTAGTGGTCAAGCGCATGACTGGCTTTAAACCGTGTTGCTGGCCAACACGCGCAAGCATAGGTGAAACGCCATAAAGCATTAGGCCCGGACGGATCCAGTCGCCATGAGATTCTGGCCAACCTATGATCCCCGCGGAGTTTGCCAAACACAATGGTGCGTGACTTTGGCCAACTAACGACTTAAATAGTACTTGCTGTACTTCGGTTTTATTGTCTTTGATATCATCGGCACAAGCAAAGTGTGTCATTAAGTGGATTTTATCAGCAACATTTTTTGAGCGCTTAAGGCGGGCATAGAATGCTTCAAACTCTTCAGGCTCAACGCCGAGACGATGCATACCGGTATCTACTTTTAGCCACACAGTAAGCGGTGCATCTAAATTAGCACGCTCAATCGCTTCAAGCTGAGAAATGTCATGCACTATAGTTTGCAGATTATTGGCAAGTAGAATGGGTAAATCAGAAGGGTGAAAAAAACCTTCTAACAAGACAATTGGTTTAGTGATGCCACCTGTTCTAAGCGCGAGCGCTTCATCAACTCTCGCCACAGCGAATGCATCCGCATCTTGCAAATGCTGAGCTATTTTAACCAAACCATGACCATAAGCATTGGCCTTAAGTACCGCCATAATCTTACTTTTTGGCGCCAGTTTTTGCGTTAGCTGTAGGTTTTCTCTCAGCGCGGTTAAATCGATTTCAGCACTCGCTAGTCGCATTTCACTACTCAATTGACAGTTAATATTCGTCGTCCATTGCTGGACCCGCATAGTTATCGAATCGAGAGTATTGACCTTGGAAGGTTAACCTAACCTTACCGATCGGACCGTTACGTTGCTTACCTATGATGATTTCGGCCGTGCCTTTGTCTGGGCTATCGTCGTTGTAAACTTCATCACGATAAATAAACATGATTAAGTCGGCATCCTGCTCGATAGAGCCTGATTCACGTAAGTCGGAGTTTACTGGGCGTTTATCTGCACGTTGTTCTAGCGTACGGTTAAGCTGAGAAAGCGCGATAACTGGACACTGCAGCTCTTTGGCTAGCGCCTTTAATGAGCGAGAAATTTCAGCAATTTCAAGCGTACGGTTGTCCGAAAGGCTCGGTACGCGCATGAGCTGCAAGTAGTCCACCATGATCATGCTGATCCCACCATGATCGCGTGCAATTCGTCTCGCGCGTGAACGCACATCCGTTGGCGTAAGACCAGATGCATCATCTATGTACATCTTGCCCTTTTCCATCAGTAAGCCCATGGTGGATGACAAACGTGCCCAATCGTCATCATCTAATTGACCAGTACGTACCTTGGTTTGGTTGATACGGCCGAGTGAGGCGAGCATCCTCATCATGATCTGTTCTGAGGGCATCTCTAGCGAGTAGATCAGTACCGGCTTATCTTGCGTCATCGCGGCATGCTCAGCCAAGTTCATCGCAAATGTGGTTTTACCCATCGACGGACGCGCTGCAACAATGATCAAGTCAGAAGGCTGTAGTCCTGCTGTCATCTTGTCTAAGTCGCCGTAGCCTGTACTTACCCCAGTAACACCATCTTGTGGAGATTGGTAAAGTTCTTCAATTTTATCAACGGTTTTCTCTAGGATGCTGTGAATACTTTGCGGACCTTCAGTGCTTTTAGTGCGCTGCTCAGCAATCTTAAATACCTTGCTCTCAGCCAAATCTAACAGCTCATGGCTATCTCGTCCCTCAGGATTAAAGCCTGCCTCTGCTATTTCATTCGCCACACCAATCATTTCGCGAACAACCGCACGCTCACGTACGATACTCGCGTATGCATCAATATTTGCAGCACTTGGCGTGTTTTTAGCAATCTCAGCAAGATAGGAGAAACCGCCTATGATTTCTAACTGGTTGTTCTTTTCTAGATTCTCAGAAATCGTGATTAAGTCGATAGGTTGACTAAGCTCTACCAGCTTTTCCATTGCTTCAAAAATCAGCTTATGGGTTCTGGTATAAAAGTCATGAGACACCACCAATTCCGCAACACGGTCGAAGGCTTCATTATCTAGCATCAAGCCACCGAGCACAGATTGCTCAGCTTCAATTGAGTGCGGTGGAACTTTTAAGGTATCGACTTGTATATCTGGTTTAGCCATATCACAACATTGAGAAATTGAAGGCCCTCTATTGTATCTGGTCTACCCATAAGTGCAAATAACAAAAGGCCAGAGTTTGGGGGAAACTCTGGCCTTTTGTTATTTGATGAAAGCGCGTATTAGTTACGCTTTAGCTCAATATTGCCGCTAACGGTATCGATTTCTACATCTGCATTACCACCGTTAAGCACAAACTCAAGTGAACGAGCTGGGCCATATTTGGCTTTTTTAACTTGATCTGAACTTAGCTCATTGGTGATATGGCCGCCTGAATGCGCGTTGATTTCAAACCTTGCTGATACATCCGTAGGGAAATAAAGCTCAATATCGCCACTAACGCTGTCCATATTTATATTGGCGTTGTCCAGTAACTTTGCTGCATATACTGCTATTTCGCCGTTAACGGTGGATAAGCGTAAGTCTTTTAACTCTGCCATCTTCAACTCGACTTCGCCATTGACGTTTTCTAAGCGCAGCTCGGTTGCAGTGGTTTGCGTTTTAATTTCGCCATTAACCGCGTTAAATCTTAGCTTACCGCTCGAAGCGATATCCTCAATGTCCCCATTGACGGTTTCAAACTGAATATTGCCATCTAAGTCACGACTATCAATATCACCATTTACCGTTTCTAGTGCAATTTTACCGCTGATTTTACTCGCTTTAATATTGCCGTTGACCGTTTTGATACGGGCGCCCGCAGTTAAATCAGCAGCTTCAACGTCAACTACCACTCCTTCAAAATTTAATTCGCTGCTACGAGGCATGTAAATAGTGAGTTTAGAGCCATCACCACCGCCCCAACTTTTATAGCGTCTTGGCATCTTCACGATAAACTCGGTTACCTCACCAGAGGTTTCTAGTTTATAGCCCTCGGCTTTATCGTCTAACTCGCCAGTCACTTTAAAAACGTCTTTATCCCATGTTTTTATCGTTACGTCACCGCGCTGATTCTCGATGACAACTTTACCATTTGCAGGAACAGACAGTTCTTTATCGATAGATTCTCCAGCGAACACCATCGCAGGTAGCGCCGCTAGTCCAATAATTAATGCTTTCATCCTAATTCTCCTAAATTTGTTGCCAACGAGGTTGGTGAACCTTATTGATTAAGTCGAGTTGCTGCTGATAAATCTGAGCTAACATTTTTAACAGCGCAGCATTCTCAGGATCTTGCTTTAAAGACAACTTAATCGCTTGTTCCGCCTGCTCGAGCTCTTGCAATTGTGTCTGCCAATCAGAAGTCAGCGCTGGCTGCGTTTCATATTGAACCAGTAAAGACTGCTTTTGCTGCTCAAAAAAAGCGCTAATATTAGCCAGTGAATCTTGCTTAGGCTGATTCATAATGACTTGCCAAGCAAGTAAGCCCGCAATAGTACACGCCGCAATACCAGATAACTTTTGCCAATTATTTTGCTTTGGCGGCTGCATCGGTTGTGCTTGATTGATTGCACGCTCAACGCCTTGCCACAAGTCACGTTGTGGCTTTGGCTGCGACTGTTCGTCATTCAGTGCGGTATGCATAAATTCATCAAAAGATGGTTTAGTCATTGTTGTACCACTCCTGTAATAAGTTACGTGCTCGGTGATATTGCGATTTACTCGACCCTACGGCCATGTTTAACATATTGGCAATTTCCTCGTGGCGATACCCTTCGACAGCATGTAATACGAAGACCAACCTGGCACGTTCCGGCAATCTGACAATGAGTTTATCAAGGCCATTTAGCTCTCCTAGCTGCTCAGCTCCTTGCTCATCCAGTCCGGATTGTTCAAAGCTTACGACCTTTTGTAACCAGTTTTTTTGCTTTCTAAGATAGCTAATAGCAATATTACTGGTCACACTATGAAGCCAAGTCGTAAATTGTGATTGCCCTTTAAATTGGTCTATCTTTTGCCACAGTTGCACAAAAACTTCCTGACATGCATCTTCTGCATGGGCGGGCTCAGCGAGCAATCTAAGACATAATGCATATACGCGACGGTGATGTTGCTCAAATAGTTCGCGAAATGCACCTTGGTCCCCTTGCTGGCACCTAGCCACTAGCGCATCGGTTTGTTCTTGTGTAAATGCCTCTTTGGCATTAATTATCATGCGTCTGTTCCTTTGGGTTGATTCCTTCATCTTCGCATATCGAATGAAACAAACAAAGTCACCAACGCTCAATTGCCAATTTCTACTTTTTATAAAGTACTTATTTAGACGCAGGCGAAATCGGAAATGGTTTAAAAGAGTTGAAAAAAATTTTACTTTTTTATTTAGCAGCAAAAAGTGGAGCCTGACGCTCCACTAAGGAAAGTTACTCAGCGCTTTTAGCTTCACTCTCATCGGCAATTTGGTAGGGTTTATAGTGCCAGCCCTTAAAGACCAATGTCGGCTTTTGTCCCGGAGGCTGTACGCCAATACCTGCATTTTTTAATGCTTGATCAAAGTGGATCCCTGTACCACCGGTACCAGTAATCGATGCCCCTCGAACTGTGCCGTACAATTGCCCACTGCCATTCAACAGAATAGAAGTTAACGGTGAATAAATGGCAGCATATAGTGACGATGCGCCGCTAAATACAAAACCATTAGGACCATCAAATGAAGAATACACACTAAATACCGGCAGTTTGCTCTTCTTGGTTAAGCCTTCTTGCTCAGCAATAACCTTAGCACTTGCGCCAATAGAAACTTTGCCAGTGGTGAACACGGTCAGAGAACTTTCTTTTTCTATCCAGATATGGGTATCGCCAGTTAATGTGAGGTCACCATCAATCAACCAAATCACATCGCCACCTGAGATCTTGATTTTGCCATCCGATCCTAACTTCAACCCTTTAAATGGAAATGCGAGCTGCGTTTTTTCTGTCGCTGTGCCGAGATTCTGATCTACCCCTTGGAACAAATAAATGGTGTGCTCTTTTGCAACATACACACTCGAGCCATTACGTTCATACACTGCCTGTTTTGGTTTAAAGTGTAAGATTTGTTGCGCGCCTACATTTAGAGGAGTGAATCGATTACGAGGATCGATAATGCTATCCATATTAAAAGGCAACGCCAAAGGATCACACTCTTTATTAGGCTTTGCAGGGTCATAGTCGGGAGAATCTGGATCGTACACTTTTACCGGCTCAACCACTAAGTCAGCGACTCTAAATTTAGCATCGGAGTAATGCACACCATCTTGAACTTGCAAGCCAGTATCTTTGAATTGACCACTGCCAGTATATTGAATATCGAACGCATCGCCACTTTGGTTTATGATCTCAGCGCCCCACTCCATTTTCGCGTCACCCATGGCACGCACATAACCTTGGACCTTGCCGCCTCTATGCGTAAAAAAGCCGCGGCTGTAGACATTACCTTCCACTCTAATACCGCTTGATGACGGCGAAATATCTACCCCTGTATTTGACCTAACGTCACCCAAAATCGGTGAAGAACCTTTTAAGTAAATCACACCAGATGCTTCAACATCGCCTTTAATCGGAGAGTGGCCTGATAGCACCACATCTGCATCGCCTACCACAGTGTGTACATCACCATCATGGCTTTTTGTTTCTTCGTAAGTGCCTTTCGATGAGTCGTAGCTATCGACAGAGCCACTACCAGATAGATTCACCCCTTTACAGCCAGTCACCGCATTTTGGAATATGGACTCTTTCGCCGCTGGCTGTAACTCAAAGCGCGCAACTAGCCGATGGTTCGCGTGCTCACCATGACGTTGACCTAAGCTTTCGATTTCAAACTCATTGCCATTGGCATTAACCGAGATCTGATATTGCGAATCAGGAACTGCACCGCTACCCGTTTTGTTTATACCATTTATCAGCGCATTGACGTCTTGCGGATTGCCACTTAACGCCGCATCCAGCTTTTGACGATATTCTCTGATCCCTTGTTCAGCCACTAATCTTGCATTAATGTCTTTTTGGAAGTTACCACTTAATCTTTCTTGTACAACACCTTCCTTGAGGGAAGCGAATACCACAACGCTAGCCATGCCGCCGAGCAGCATCACTTTAACCAGTGTAAAACCTTGTTGTTGTTTCATTGTATTAGCTACCTAATCCAGCGTAAAAATTCATCTGTATGCCTGCACCGTATTGTGTCGGAAAACTACTACCCTGTATTGTGACTGTAATTAACTGACCACTGGCATCGGTTGCAAATGTGAGTCCAGTTACCCCCTTCAAAAGATTGATATCACCCGTGCCGCGATCGCACACTAAATACCCATCTTGTAAAAAATAGCGCTCAGTGTAGTCAACCATGGGGACACTGCCATCACAAGCGGGGACCCCTGCCAATTGGCGGATCGTAATATCGGTCGCCGTCACAGTAGGGACTTCCTGAGTTTGCTTGATGCTGCGCATCATCACTCGATTGGTATAGCGAACAATCTCTTGCGATGTTGCAAGCTGCTGGCTTGTCGTCACCGTTTCTTTTATCGACGTGTACGACGTTGCAATCCCCATAACCAATACCAACCCCACAACCATAGCAACCATGAGTTCCAGTAAGGTATACCCATTTATCTGTTTCATGAGCCCCCTCCTGCCGGCGGAGAACAAGTATCCGCAACCTCTGGGTAACTGGTAGTTAAAGAAATTTGGTTTTCAGCAGGGTTTTTTACTCGCTTATCTTCCCAGTTCACCGTAAGCTGCATGTTATTGCTATAGGTCGCAGGCAACACTAACGTAAAGCGACTATCCGCAGGATGCAGCTGTTGAATAAGTGGATTGGCGAGCGTCATATCATTGTTGTTATGTTGCAATTCACATAACAACGGCCATATTCTCTCAATTGCGTTTTGACCATGAATTAACGCCATTGTGTATTGAAAGCTATTGGAGGCAAACTGTAATGACTTAAGCTGCGTCGCAGCCAAACCAAGCAACATTAACCCAGCCACCAACATCGACACCACGACCTCAATGAGAGAAAACCCCTTACTTAACTGCAATTTTGTTCCGCCTCAGCTAACCAACTTTGACCGCTAACCAGCACACATAAACGATAATCCTGGGTATCGGTAATGTTGTCGGTGATCAATATATTGTTTGTCTCCAGCACTTCGCCACTTTCACGTACAACTTGGTCAGCAAGAGCAACTTCTATCGAGCTATGTTTAATGGAAAACCGCCCCACTTCGGTCAATTGGCCATTTTCATTGGTTTTCACAACCCAGTCGCTGTCCTCTACGACCAGTGACACCTGCTGCTCACGTCGAACCGCTTCACTACGGGCCAAGCGATATACCGCCTGCAGTTGATTAGCATGCGTCGTGAGTCGGTCTTGCTGAATTTGTTTTATAAAACTGGGCGCTGCTACAGAAGCCAATATTGCAAGTATTGCCATGGCAATAAGCAGCTCAAGCAAGGTAAATCCTAAATTTCTATTGCCAGCAATCATTGTTCTTCGGTCCCTGTTCACCAAGATGATTGATACTTAGTGCACCACACTTATCAGTCGCCTGTGCTTTTCCTGCTATTGGCGTGGCTGTAAATTGGTATCCCAAGTTACGGTATTGCCCAACTGCGCCATTTGGTTTATCAGTGGGAATATATTTAAACGTGTAAAATTTAGATTCCGGCAGATCTGTAAGTAAACTCGCATCAGGGTAGCCACTATTACGGCTATATATGCGCTCAATCACACCTGCCATTTCCAACATTTGCTGTTGTGCTTGCGAACGACGTCCATCCTGAACGTATTCCACATATGACGGATATGCCACGCTGGCTGTGATCGCCACTATTGCAACCGCAATTAATAGCTCCGTAAGCGTAAAACCTTTATTTACAGACATTTAATTATTCCACCACTAAATTGATAGCGCTGTCATTTTATTCCACTTTATGACAGACAAAAAACAAAGAAAAGGATTAACCTATAATATGTAAACATAACATGGAGCGAAAGTTTCTAAAAAGGAAACTTATTACACCACATTACAGCAGTATTGCCTGTTGATATAAGACAAACTTTGAGCGAGAGGATCATCCATGTCACACCTTAAATTGGTATGAATAAGATTATTATTATGATTTTCTTCGAGGGGTTACTTAATTCAGCCTAAGATTTGGATGCCAACAAAGCCAATATTTTTAATATTCAATGCATTCAGCATTCAGAATATCTGTTAGCTAGGTTTTTACTGCCCGAAATTCGAGCTCATTAAGGTAAATTAAGTGAATAAAAAGCCGTGTATAAAAATACACGGCTTTTTTAAGCTCAATTAAAAATTAAGCTTCAGCAATTACGATTACTTTGATCGTAGCTGTAACGTCAGAGTGTACTTGGATAGCTACGTCGAACTCGCCAGTCTCACGGATAGTACCAAGAGGTAGACGAACTTCTGACTTAGAAACCTCAACACCTACTGCAGAGATAGCATCAGCAATATCGCGAGTACCGATAGAACCGAATAGCTTACCTTCGTCACCCGCTTTAGAAACTAGAGTTACTTCAGCTAGTGCTTCTAGTTTTTCAGCGCGTGCCTGTGCAGCAACTAGCTCTTCAGCGATTTTCGCTTCAAGCTCAGCGCGACGTGCTTCGAAAGTTTCAATGTTAGATTTAGTTGCAGGAACTGCTTTACCCTTAGGGAATAAGAAGTTACGTGCGAAGCCAGATTTAACATTAACCTGATCACCTAGGCTACCTAGGTTTGCAATTTTGTCTAGTAGAATAACTTGCATGTCTCTACACCTTTTAAAAACTAGTAATCAGCTGCTTACTTGTGTAAGTCAGTGTATGGAAGAAGGGCTAGGTAGCGAGCACGCTTGATAGCAGTTGCTAGCTGACGCTGGTATTTAGCGCTAGTACCTGTGATACGGCTAGGTACGATTTTGCCACTTTCTGTTACGTAGTTTCTAAGAGTAGCCAGATCTTTGTAATCAATTTGTTGTACGCCTTCCGCTTTAAAACGGCAGAACTTACGACGTCTGAAATAACGTGCCATGAGTAATTTCCTCAATTAATTCTTTCAATATGTTGTGCGTGCAATACCAGCTGACTCAAGCCATTTCGGCTCTCGTGGCGATTTATAAAACCGCGAACTTGTAATGCTTGCCCAACGTATAAATGCTCAGTTTGGTTTCGGAACTGTTCTCCACTGGCAACCACTTGAATACGCACGTAGGCATTTCGAGTAAGGTCAGCCTCTAATTGCATTGATTTGTGCTCAAGTACAAATATGCAATGTGGGATCCCAGCTGGGCTTTGACTAAATTTAGGTGTTTTACAAATCACGCCCGAAAGCAGATATTGATTGGTATACAGGTCAACCTGATTACTCACCATTACCTCGAAAGGTTAGTCAAATCCGAAATCAACAACGATTAAGCAGAAGCTGCTTCTTTTTTCTCTTCTTTTGCAAGAGGAGACGCTTCAGTTACCGCGTTTTTAGTACGCATAACTAGGTTACGAAGCACTGCATCGTTGTAGCGGAAAGAAGTTTCAAGCTCGTTGATTACTTCAGTTGGTGCTTCAACGTTCAATAGAACATAGTGTGCTTTGTGAAGCTTTTCGATTGGGTAAGCCAGTTGACGACGACCCCAGTCTTCTAGACGGTGAATAGTACCGCCAGCTTCAGTGATAGCACCAGTATAACGCTCGATCATACCAGGTACTTGCTCACTTTGGTCTGGGTGAACCATGAATACGATTTCGTAATGACGCATGGATATTCCTTACGGTTAGTATAGCCTTGTCCCGTTTCGGCCAGTCGGGGTAAGGCAAGGAACGATAATAGTAAGGCCGAAAGAGCGCGTATTTTACGCGTAGCATTAAAATTAAGCAATCAGTTTGTTATGAAAAATTGGTGGAATAAGACTATATCTGCAAGGTTTTTTTAGAGTGATTGAAAAACAAGGATATTTAGGAGAGTTGGAGCGGCACACGAGGTTCGAACTCGTGACCTCGACCTTGGCAAGGTCGCGCTCTACCAGCTGAGCTAGTGCCGCATTC
>NZ_SGPI01000056.1:0-562 GCF_004208845.1 Pseudoalteromonas sp. CO348
GTCGATAGTGATTGCCGAGGGAAACCTTGCAAGCCCCTATATTGAGCGAGGCTTGCTGTCGGTGACAGATAAAGATGGTCTAGTTCACGAGCATGAAACTGGCTTTGTTGGGTTTACGCAGTGCCAAAGCCGCCATCGTTTTAGAATGGGTGGCTCACAAGTACATATGAATGCCCATCCGCCAACTTCGGTCAGCTCGGCCCAGCGTAGCTATTTTGAGCCTGCTGCACAAAATCCTGCTGAGCAATTTGAGCGCACCGGCAATCTCGAGCTTGCCTATCAACAAGGTAAAAATGAAGTCACGCTGGTAGGAAACGTAGCCGAAGCCAATGCCGGTTATTCGTTTTCGTTAAATGGTAAATTGGGCACAGCGAAAGGCGGCGATTATACCTGTATTCGCAGTAAACAGGTGTATAAGCAAGGCAGTGCCAATGACCCTAAGCAAGTTGCATATCATAGCGAGTCGGTGTGTGTACCACGGGGTGAGCCAATACGTATCGCGCCCCCAGAGCATAGCCCAAAACCGATGGTGTTTACCGCCACGGTACGTTCGCTGTCGGGG
>NZ_SGPI01000057.1:0-554 GCF_004208845.1 Pseudoalteromonas sp. CO348
TATTGCCTGCCGATACCCCTATCGCCCTCTACTTTTCTCGCAGTAGCGAGATGCTTATTGCTATTTTGGCCGTGCTCAAAGTCGGTGGTGCCTATGTGCCTGTTTCACCGGATTACCCCGAAGCTCGGGTTGAGTTTATTTTAACCGACACCAACACCGACTTAGTGCTAACCCAGGAAAGCCACTTGCCATCTCTTGAGCCTGTACTTGGAAAAGCCACAGCGCTCGGCGTGAAGGCGCTCGGCGTAAACACCCATGCGCTGGCGGTGGAGCACGAGAACTTAGTGCGTCCAACCGCGTTGGCTAACTTGGCTTATATCATCTACACCTCAGGGACAACCGGACAACCAAAAGGCGTAATGCTCACGCAGCACAATGTGCTTTACTATCTTCACGCCTTAACCAGCCAGTTAGGTGACAAGTATCGTAATATCGACTTTTCTTCTAACTACTGTTTTGACCTGTCGGTGACCACCACCTTATGCCCGCTCCTTGCTGGACAAACGGTGTGTGTTTATGAAGGCGATATTCTTGATGCCGCCGCCTTTAGAGCT
>NZ_SGPI01000058.1:0-531 GCF_004208845.1 Pseudoalteromonas sp. CO348
ATTTTTGCTCGAACAAACGTTTTTTCGCAATTTTCTTTAAAAAAAGGGTTGCACTAAAATCGGATCGCCCTATAATGCGACCCCACTGACACGGGGCACTACGCTGAAAAGCAAAGTATCAACGGGTTAGCGTCAAGTAAAACTTAAGTTAG
Organism: Pseudoalteromonas sp. CO348; assembly: GCF_004208845.1. Classification (NCBI taxonomy): domain Bacteria; kingdom Pseudomonadati; phylum Pseudomonadota; class Gammaproteobacteria; order Alteromonadales; family Pseudoalteromonadaceae; genus Pseudoalteromonas; species Pseudoalteromonas sp. CO348. The sequence continues at coordinate 153 of NZ_SGPI01000058.1, forward strand.
AAACTTCTTCTCAAGAAATTCAAAATTAAGTGTTGACAAAAAATCGGGGATGCTTAGAATGCACATCCCTCGAAACAACGAAATGTTTCGAAATGTTCTTTAAAAATATGAAGCAATCATCTGTGTGGGCACTCGTACAGATTGAGTTCTAACAGCAGATTCTAGTTCGCTAGATGACGCAAACAAATTTAGAGTCTCAATTGTAACTGAGTGACTATATAGTCAATTCGTTTTGATTTTACTTTTTTGAAAAGTAGAAACAAACAATCAGAATTCATTGAGCATGAAGCTTAGGCTTCAAAAAACTTTTAATTGAAGAGTTTGATCATGGCTCAGATTGAACGCTGGCGGCAGGCCTAACACATGCAAGTCGAGCGGT
>NZ_SGPI01000059.1:0-518 GCF_004208845.1 Pseudoalteromonas sp. CO348
ATTTGCGGTACACTCGGCATAGTGGCGCTTTGTTTGCTGCCAATATCTTGCTCCATGCTGCCGTCAAACACAGCCATGGCTTTGCCTTTTAAGGTCAGTAACTTGTCTGCAAAGATGTTGACGTTACCACTTGAGTCAATGCTGATTTCACTGCCGCCATTGGCAAGAGTGAGGTTGCCAGAGCCACTGCCTTTTACTGTGATGTTGCCTTGGCTTTGAATGATTTGACTTCCCGCTGGGGCGGTGATGGTGAGATTGTTGTCTGCCTTGAGGTTGATATCACTTTGGATAACACTGCGATGGCTGCGACCCGCCTTAAGGGTGATATTTTGTTCGGCGCTGACGTCAATTTGATTGGCAGTGACGTCTAGGTTAGTTGCTGCATCAGCAATCACCGACTTTTTACTCTCCAGTGCCAGTTGCTGTTTGGCGCTGGCAATAAAGGTTTTATTGGTAAGTAGTCGAATTGCGCTTTTAACACTGCCAAGTTGTATGTCTTTGGCTGCAAAAATATTCAT
>NZ_SGPI01000060.1:0-487 GCF_004208845.1 Pseudoalteromonas sp. CO348
CGGAATTGGTAGACGCGCTGGATTTAGGTTCCAGTATCTTCGGATGTGAGAGTTCAAGTCTCTCTTTCCGCACCATGTTCTTTCAAGTAGAACTCAAACTCTTGAACTTACCTCTATTGCAGGGTATCGTCTCGACACGAAGTGGAAGCGGTAAGGTAGCCTAACTCAAATCTGGGCTTAAATAAGGTTTGAACTTACCTCTATTGCTGGGTATTGCCTCGACACGAAGTGGAAGCGGTAAGGTAGCCTAACTCAAATCTGGGCTAAATAAGGTTTGAACTTACCTCTATTGCTGGAGTATCGCCAAGCGGTAAGGCAGCGGGTTTTGATCCCGCCATTCCCAGGTTCAAATCCTGGTACTCCAGCCATCTCTCTTTGAGATGTTAGCTAAAAATAAAATTTCTACTGTGCGGAAGTGGCGGAATTGGTAGACGCGCTGGATTTAGGTTCCAGTATCTTCGGATGTGAGAGTTCAAGTCTCTCTTTC
>NZ_SGPI01000061.1:0-484 GCF_004208845.1 Pseudoalteromonas sp. CO348
TGCCAATACAAATTAGCTGCTTAAAAGCAGCTAAAAAGAATCGTTATGCTTACTTGACCGGATAAGGTTCATATGTGTTAGGTATACAAATGCCTTACTAAGGCAAATAAAGCTAATAAAATAAGTACTATAAACAGTAGTTGGTGGACTAAATAAAAGCTCTTTACAGCTTTTAAATGAACACTCGAAAAATACGCCTGTTTATAAACAAACCCAAAGACAAGAACCACTGAAAACATAGCCAAGATAAGAGCCAAAGCAATCAGCTTGGTAACAAATGGGTTTAGCAAATTTAAAAGGCTAGAGCCTGCTAATGCAATAAACATAGTGAGAATTGCTACCTCAAAAAAGGCTTTAAATTTTACTTTTGAGTTTTCCAATTGCACTAATGCCCGATGTATACCTAACGAGCCTGTAGAATAACTCGTTTCAAATTTGTTTTTGTAATCAACAAACGATAACTGAGTTCCTATTTTGATTCAAT